>JBBRSH010000030.1:0-39488 GCA_038245555.1 Pyrinomonadales bacterium
CCAGAGCTCGAAGAGGTTAAGGAGCATTTCGGTTCGCTCGTGCCGCTCTTTTCGGGGCACATGATAAAGCACCCCATGGAGATCCATGTTCTCGAACGCCGTAAGTTCGCCGTCGAGGCTCGGGTCCTGAAAGACGATGCCGAAACGCTTACGTGTTTCATTTGCCTGCTTCGCTGGATCAAGGCCGTCGATCTCGATGCGGCCACTCGTCGGTTTGAGCAGCGTCGTCAGCATTTTGATCGTTGTCGTTTTGCCCGCTCCGTTCGGCCCGAGAAACGCAAATATCTCACCCGCCGCTACGTCGAACGACACGTCGTCCACAGCCACGACTTCGCCGAATTTTTTTACGAGGTTTTCGACCTTGATCATGGACTATGCGACTCTAGGCCGACTTTGACAGGGTTTCCATATCCGGACGCCAGCGCAGAACTGGCTTTCTGGCCGCAGTTGCTTCATCGAGACGGCCGATTCGCGTCGAGTGTGGAGCGTCGATGACGAGCTGCGGATTCTCTTGGGCTTCGCGGTCAATGTCGATCATTGCTTCGATGAAAGCATCCAGATCGGCTCGTCCAACGGATTCGGTGGGTTCAATGAGCATCGCACCCTCAACCACAAGAGGAAAGTAGACTGTCATCGGATGAAAGCCGTAGTCGATCAAACGCTTGGCGATATCGAGCGTGACCACTCCCTTTTTCGATTGGTTCTTGTGCGAAAAGATAGCCTCGTGCATGCAGTCCGATTCAAAGGGTTTGTCGTAGGCACCGGCGAGTTTGTTCGAGACATAACGGGCGTTAAGGACAGCGGCTTCCGTTGCTTCCTTGAGGCCCTCGGCACCGTGTGTGTAGATGTAGGACAACGCACGGACCATCATTCCGAAATTCCCGTAAAACGCTTTGACTCTACCAATTGAGGCTGGATAGTTAAAGTTTAAGGTGAAGCCATTGTCATTCTTTTCAACTCTTGGTACTGGCAAGAATGGCTGGAGTTCGGCCGTACAGCAACACGGCCCGCAGCCGGGTCCGCCTCCGCCGTGCGGCGTCGAAAATGTCTTGTGCAGATTGAGGTGAATAACGTCGACCCCCATGTCGCCTGGACGGGCAATACCGACGAGGGCGTTCATGTTTGCTCCGTCCATGTAGACGAGGCCGCCGGCGGCGTGGATCGTTTTGCAGATCTCCTGGATATTGCGTTCGAAGATACCGACCGTATTAGGATTCGTCAGCATGAGGCCGGCAACGCCGCCTTCGTCGCAAAGCTCACGGAGATGGTTCATATCAGTCAAGCCTTCGGACGTGGAGCGTATGGTCTTAACCGTAAAACCAGCGAGAGCCGCCGAAGCAGGGTTCGTACCGTGAGCCGAGTCGGGGATCAGCATGACGCGCCGATCTTTTGATGCCTCGCCATCCCGCTGGTCGAGAAATGCGCGAATGAGCATGACTCCGGTCATCTCGCCTTGTGCTCCGGCAGCGGGCTGGAGCGAAATGCCGGGCAATCCCGTGATCTCACAAAGGTCTTCCTGAAGCTTGTATATAAGCTCCAGGGCACCCTGAGACTCTTCTTCCGGAGCAAGCGGATGCAGACCGGCGAAACCATTTATTCGAGCAGTTTTCTCATTGAGCCGCGAGTTGTATTTCATTGTGCACGACCCGAGCGGATACATACCGAGGTCGATCGAGTAATTCCACGTCGAAATACGCGTAAAATGCCGGACAACATCGACTTCTGACACCTCAGGAACACCGTCGAGATCGTCGTCGCGACGCAATTCTGCCGGCAAAAGGTCGTCAAGACTTGTTTCGTCGACATCCAGTTTTGGCAGTCGATATCCTACTCGGCCGGGTTGCGAACGCTCGAAAATAAGGCCTTCGTTTTGGGTTGGGTGCTGTGTAACTTTTGTGATGCTCATCTGGTTATGTGTATATCTTCTATGCTTTTGGAAGTCCGTTCTTTGCGACCCGCCCGACCACATCGCAAAATCTGTCGAGTTCCCAAAGAGTCGTGTAAACATTCGGCGTGATCCGAATCCCGCTAAATTCCGGGAAAACGATCGGAGTCGTATATATCTTGTGTTTCGACATCAAATAACTGCCCAATGCTCCGGGATCGATGCCTTCGATTTTGAAATTGGCGATGGCGCACGATTGTTTGGGGTCGAAAGATGTGTTGAAACCGACCTTTGGGTTGGCTTTAAGGTTGTTCATCCAGTACCGCGACAGGTAACGCAGTCTCTCTTCCTTGCGTTTTCCGCCGATGGCGTTGTGGAACAGGATCGACTCGCCTATAGCGAGCCGCATAGCGGCCGAGTGTGTGCCGATCTCCTCGTATTTGCGGATGTCGTTCTTATTCTTGTCCTCAGACGCCATTAACGCCCAGACTTTTGGGATCTTGTCTTTTTTGACGTAGAGCATTCCCGTGCCCTTTGGAGCGTAGATCCATTTGTGGAGGGAAGTTCCGTAATAATCGCACTGAAGATCGTCACGTTTGAAATCGAACTGGGCAAAGGCGTGAGCTCCGTCGACTATCGTCTCGATCCCGCGAGCACGAGCCATTTCACACACTTTTCTTACCGGAAGTATCTGACCGGTAAGGTTTATCTGATGCGAGATGAGGATCAGCTTGGTTTTTGGCGTCACTGCCTTTTCAAACGCCACGGCGATATCATCCACATTGTCCGGGGCGATAGGTATCTTTATGAGATTGAGCTTTAACCCTTCGCGAAGCTCCCGTTGCCTCAATGTGGTCAGCATTCGCGGATAATCCTGTGTCGTGGTCAGAATCTCGTCGCCGGATTTGAAATCCATGCCCATAAGCAGGATCTCAAGCGATTCGCTGGCGTTCCGAGTGATCGCGATCTCCTCGGCGTCGCATCCAAATATTTCAGCTAAGCCCGTTCTGATCGTTTCAGACTGGGGCTCAAGCAACTGCCACATTGTGTATGCAGTCGCGTCCTCCTGCTGCCATGTGTAGCGAACAAACGCCTCCGTTACGATTCTTGGGCTGGGCGAAACGCCGCCGTTATTGAGGTTGACGATGCCACGGGTTACCGAAAATGCCTGTTGGATCGTTGCCCAATAATCCTCATCGGCCGCCGCCGCGATCGGCGAAAGATGGTCGATGCTCTTTCCTGCGGCCATGACGTTGCTAAGCAGCCCACCCACATTTGAAGAAGCAAGGGCCATCAGGCCAAGTCCTTTCCCTGCAGTCGAGAGAAAACTCCGTCGATCGAAGTCGTTAAACTGTCGGATCTTGTTCATCATTTTTCTCCTCTTTCGCCCATCGCCTGGGAGGCCAGCTATTTGCGAGTAAACCCAACCCGATCGCCCCGATCACAAGGAAGATCGGCAATATGCAGAATAGCAGTTCGCCGAAATCATACAGGTAGGTCATCCGGCAAGTGCCGCCGCCAAAGCGTCGATCTGCTCTTTAGAATTTGTTTCCGTTACACAAACGAGAAAATCGTTGTCGTGGCTGGAGTAATACCTTGAAAGTGCTATGCCCCCGATGATGCCGCCATTGATCCTGACTGTTTCCAATATTTCTGTCGCTGGACGCGGTCCGCGAACCACGAATTCATTAAAACTTGGTGCTGAAAACGGGAGCTCGAAACCGGCGATCGTACCAATCTTTTTGGCAGCGTACGCGGCTTTTTGGGCGTTCTGCATCGCAACCTCTTGCAGGCCCTTTTTACCCATCGTTTCCATATAGATCGTCGCAGCCAGTGCGATCAGTCCCTGATTGGTGCATATGTTTGATGTGGCTTTTTCGCGGCGAATATGCTGTTCGCGAGTCGATAGCGTAAGCACAAATCCACGATTTCCGTTCTTGTCATATGCAACGCCGCACAACCGACCGGGCATCTGCCGCACAAATTTCTCCTGCGTGGCAAACAATCCGACATGTGGGCCTCCAAAACCGACGGGCACGCCCCATGATTGGCCTTCGCCGACGACGATGTCAGCACCGCAGGCTCCGGGCGATTTAAGGAGTCCAAAGGAGATGGCTTCAGTCACGACAACTATCAACAAGGCTCCAACGGCGTGAGCCTTTTCCGCCATAGCTGTTAGGTCTTCGACACAGCCGAAAAAATTAGGTGACTGCACAACCAAAGCAGCGGTCTTATCGTCAAGGGCGGAAAGATCGCCGACGCGGCCCGTTGCAGCGTCTGTTGGGGCGGTTTCGATCTGGGCGTCACCATGCTGGGTGTAAGTTCGAGCGACCTCTCGATACTCCGGATGGACGCTTTCGGCAACTACGATCTTGTCACGGCGTGTCACCCGTTGTGCCATCAAATAGGCCTCGGCCATGGCGGTCGAGCCGTCGTACATCGAGGCGTTCGCAACTTCCATTCCGGTCAACTGGCAAACGAGCGTCTGAAATTCAAAAATGTACTGTAGCGTCCCCTGAGCGATCTCGGGTTGATACGGCGTGTACGAAGTGAAAAACTCTGATCGCTGGATCAAATGGTCAACGATAGTTGGCGAAAAATGCGAATAAACGCCTCCTCCAAGGAACGACGGCTTTGTCGCTCCCGTATTTTTTGCTGCCATTGCTTCCATTGCGGCGATCACTTCCGATTCGGCTAGGGGTTCGGTGATCTTTAATGCACGATCCAACTGAACGGGCTCGGGAATGGTACGGAAGAGGTCTCTTGCCGACGTAAGGCCGACAGCAGAGAGCATTTCGTCACGTTCTTCAGGTGAATTGGGTATGTATCTCATCAATTAGTTCTATAAAAAAGCATTGCGATAAATTTATTGATCGTAAGTCAATGATATCAAAATGGCACTTCGAATTCGAAAATGCGGTGTCTAAAATCACAATTGCGAAAAAAGGTAGACATATGGTCCGGCGGACAATTTAATTGTCTCCCAAAAAAAAGATCGAGGCCAGGAGTGTTCTCCAAGCCTCGAATTTCTGACGGCCGCCAATTATCAAGCCAGCTTACAATCACGGTTCTAACGATCTTAAACCTCAAGACTAGGCCGACGCGGCCAGATACTCCTCGTATTCTACCGCCGACAGCATGGCATCAGCTTCTCCTGGATTAGCCATTTTGACCTTAACCATCCAGCCATTTCCATATGGGTCATTGTTGACGGACTCCGGCGTGTCGTTGATATTTTCGTTAACTTCGACAACCTCACCTGCAACCGGAGTAAATACTTCGGAAACCGCCTTGACCGATTCGACCGAACCAAATGACTCGTGGGCTCCGAATTTGTCACCGACCCGTGGCATATCAATGTAGACCACATCGCCCAGTGCGTGCTGAGCGTGGTCGGTTATGCCAATGGCAGCAACGTCGCCATCGACGCCTATCCATTCGTGGTCTTTGCTGTATCGTAAATTCTCTGGGATGTTCGACATAGAAATATAAGAGTGTCCTTGTCCGTATTAAAAATCAAAAACTATTTTTGCCGCTTATAAAACGGCGTGGGTACAACCTTCGCGGCTAAATGCTTACCTCTGACATCAATTCTAATTTCTTGACCGGCAATTGCAAATTCAGGAGGCAAAAATGCAAGCCCGATGTTTTTCTTCAAGTATGGAGCCGGGCTGCCGGAGGTGACATAACCAGCCTTTTTATCGGCAATATAGATGTCGCAGCCGTCGCGGGCAATTCCGGGTTCAGTCATTTCGAAACCGGCAATTTTCCGGGCCAGACCGGTTTCCTTTTGTTTTGCGATGGCATCGGAGCCTGTGAACGGGCCTTTTTGCAATTTGGTTATCCACCCGAGACCGGCTTCCAGCGGTGAGATGTCGTCGGCCAGCTCATGGCCATAAAGTGACATTGCGGATTCCAGACGGAGCGTATTTCTTGCGGCGAGGCCGCAGGGCAGAATACCTCCTTCTGCACCGAAACTGCCGGTTTCAAGCAGCCTATCCCACAGTTGCTCAGCACACTCAGGAGCAGCGTAGATCTCAAACCCGTCTTCGCCCGTATAACCCGTTCGCGAAATGATCGCCTCCACCCCGTCGACCCAACCTTCGGTGAAGTGATAGTACTTGATCGGGGAAAGATCGGTTTCGGTCAACTTTTGCAGGATGCCCTCAGCATTCGGCCCCTGAACCGCGATCTGACAGAACTCGCCGCTCGAATTTGTCAGCACTAGATCGTCGTCGGCAGTCTTGTGCGACGAGATCCACTTCCAGTCTTTCTCGGTCGTACCCGCATTGACCACCAGAAGTAGTTTTTCCTCGGCAAACCGGTAGACCAAAAGGTCGTCGACAACGCCGACCTGATCGTTTGTGAGAGCCGAGTAATGGATTTGGCCGTCAACCAGCGAATGTACATCGTTCGTGGCCAGACGATTTACAAAATCGATCGCCCCTCGTCCGTCGACCCAGATCTCACCCATGTGGGAAACATCAAATAATCCCGACCCGGTCCGCGTCGCCATGTGCTCGCCGATCACGCCGGCCGGATATTGTACCGGCATGTCCCATCCGCCAAAGTCCACCATCCGGCCGCCTAAGCGGCGATGGGCTTGGTTCAAAGGCGTTTTTTTGAGGTTTTCTTCAGTCATAGGTGAGAGTGTAAATTACCGTTATGGGCTTGTAAACGGAGACGGGCGGAAACAGGCTACTTTGATCTAAAAAGGTTCGCGAGCGCAGGTTGTCGAAAAGTGGATGTTTTTCGAAATCACCGGTCTAGATGGGCTTTGATGCGGCTTCGATTATCTGGTCGCAAAACTCGATCGATGCCTGGAGCGAGCCGATCTCTCTTGGATCTTTCGAATTCGAAGCCTCGTTTGCGAACAACGGCCTATATTTTTGGGCAGCCGCGGCGAGCAGGTGGATCGCATGTGCAAATGGCAGTTCGGCCTTTTGTTTGTCTTTCTTGGATTTTGCGGTGTCCTCACTTTCCCGCTCCATCTTAGTGCCTCTGTGAACTGAAGTGTCGTCGATGTCGTCGATAGCCTTTTGCAGTATTCGACGTATATCTCCAAATAGTTCCAGTCGCGAACCCTGCGGAAGTGGCCCCCACTTTTCGGATTCTTTTTGTGGTTTGTCACTCGTCCCGATACCGATCTTCAATACCCCTAAACGCCGATCGATCGCATGGGTGAGAACCATTATTCGAACGTCAATGTCCTGGGCGTCGCGCACTAACTCGACTTCTTCATCGGTGAAGTAGTCGCGTGTCTGGGCTCGAACGCTCGACGACGCGGAACAAACAGCTGCAATAACTATCAGTCCTAAAAAGAAAAACCTTGATCGCATAAATTTGGATTAATTGGGTCTTTTGGGCTGGCGCAGGACGGTGTCGCTGAACATCGGTTCAAGCGCACGGGTTCGAGCCTCGCGAAGGTATTTCCCAACGTTCCTCACGAGTCGTTCGAATCTGTCCGGTAATTCTCGGCGAATAGTCTCGATCCTCGGAATAAATGAACGAAGGCCTATTTCAAAGCGTTTAAAATTATCAAGTACGCGGCCACTGTCATTGTCATTACGGGTCATGAATTCAAGGTGGTTGTCGAGCAATGCTTCAAAACCGCCCAAATTCGCCATCATCTCGTCAAAATTCGAGGCCGAAAGCTCCTTCTCAGCAGCCGCCAAGCGGGAAGTCATAAATTCAAGAGCGAGCTTCGTTCTGGATTTTATTTCGCGATCGAGATCGAGGCGTGCTTTCTCATCCTTGGACATCACTCTAAGCGGTGGAGGCAATCCTTCATCAAGATCGTCCGGAACTTGAGCTTGAACCGCGGCCGAAAACACTTGGATGGCAAGAACCAGGCATGCAAAGACAAAGGATCGTGCCGTCAGCGTCGCCAAGTACGTGCCCGTCGATCGCCTGGTCCGTTTCATTTGTCGTGATCCCCCGTCCATCATCTATTTAGACTTTTTGTCCCTGATCTGCTTTTGTAGTGAAGGAAGCCGCAAATTGACCTTGTCGATCTCCAGCTGGCTTTTCGTCGCGTCAGCTACTCGCAGAAACTGTTGATAATTTGCAAGTGCGTCCATATACTCCCCGAGTTGATCGTGCACGATCCCCAGGAAATAATATGTGATCGCCAGATCCGGCTGCCGATCTGCAAGCCATCGATATTCGGCTTTTGCTTCAGAATATCGTTTCAATTGGAAAAGTGCTGTTGCCAGATTAGCATGAACAGTCGAATTATCGGGTGCAAAAGTTATTAACTTATGGAACAGGCCGACCGCTTGGTCATACTGGGCGGCCTGGATCAGGGCCGCGCCGAATCCGACTGCGTGATTGATATTTCCCGGTTCAACCTCCGAGGCCCGACGGCAAAAGTCTAAAGCCTTGGATGGAGCCGTGACTCGATACAGCCCACAGAGCCGGGCGAGAACAGCGCTGTTTTTCGGATCCTCGTTTAACAAAACCTCCAATTCCGAACCATTTTCAGAAGTCGACGCAACGATGCTGGATCGGAGGCCTGCCACACCGGATGTGCCGGAAGGCAATGAATCGAGAACTTTCAACGATTCCGCGGTATCTCCGGTCGCGGCCCAAACCCGGGCCCGAAGCAGCCTGACGTCGGGCGCGTTAGCTGAAAGCTTTTCAAGCGAGGCGACCGCTTCGCCGGCCTGCACGACATCGCCATCCTTAAGAGCCATCTCAGCTGTTTCCGCTAGAGCGAATTTGTCTTTTGGATCAAGGAGCAGAGCCTTGCGAATGCTCGATTTTGCCTCCGCTTTCTTTCCAAGAGCGTTTTCAAGTGCGGCTTTCGCTGATACGAGCGACGAAGTCGGATTTGCCTTATTTGTAAGAGGCTCGATCTTTATAAGGAGGTCCTGCAGCACGGACGGTGCCGATTTGGTCTTAAGTCGTAATTCGGCGAGTGCGGCATACGCCGGGTAATTTTGGGGCTCCAGCTCTATCGCCTTCATTAACAAGGGCTCCGCATCCGTAAATTTTCCATTCTCGACAAGCAGTGAACCGAGGGCTGTCATCGGGAGAGTCCAATCACTCCGAAGGGCGGCGGAACGCCGAAACGAGCTTTCGGCTTCCGGTCGGCTGCCGAGCATCAGATATGCGACACCGGACTGATATTCCGCTTCCGGAAACTCCGGCATCAGCTTCAGAGCTTTTTGATAAAAGTCGATCGCCGTTTTGGCGTCGCCCTTTTCATGTGCATCCTGGCCCTGGTTAAATAAAGCAATAGCGTCCGCCGGACTAACGGGGTCAGCTTGCGCGGCAACTGACGCCGAGAATACTGCCAGAAGGAGAATGCCAAAGAGAAGCCTTTGGCTTCGAGCCAAAAACTGCATGAACAACAATCGGTCGTGCTTCATCGTGTGGTTGCCAAATCTTATCATCGGCCAGTTGAAAGGTCTATGTTTTTAAGTGTTATGACCTCATAATTTTTGAATTCAAACATTTGCTATGCGCATTTAGCGTGATATAAGATTTCTTCTTTGAACCTTGAAACCTAGCCGCTCCAGGCGAATAATGATCGCAATCCCCAAACAATCGGACCCACAAACCGCACTATTGACCGCAGAGTCTAAGGAAAACGATCTGCGAGTTCTGATGCGTGATATGGGCCGCGTGTTGGTTGCTTACTCAGGCGGCGTAGACAGTACCTATCTGGCAGTGGTCGCTGATCAGGAGCTTGGAAAAGCGGCTCATAGCGTTTTGGGACTTTCGCCGAGTGTGTCGGAACACCAGCGGCGAGAAGCGGCCGAAGCGGCTGAGAGGTCAGGACTCAATTTTCGGACAATAAACACGGATGAAGTGGCGGACCCGCGTTATGCGGCCAATCCAGCGAACCGTTGCTATTTTTGCAAAACTGAGCTCTATGAGAAATTGCGCGGCATCGCGGGGCTGGAAAAGATAGAATTTGTCGTGGACGGAACTAATTCAGACGACCTTGCCGGCCATCGGCCTGGAAGGGTGGCCGCGACCGAGAAGGGCGTTCGTAGTCCGCTCGCCGAACTGGGATTCACAAAGGACGACATCCGCCAGCGAAGTCGCGTTCACGGGCTCCGAGGCTGGGACAAGCCCGCAAGTCCCTGTCTTTCTTCGCGAATAGCATATGGCGTGCCCGTGACGATCGACCGGTTATCAAAGGTCGAGCGGGGCGAAAACGTTTTGCGGCGAATGGGTTTTACGGAATTCCGTGTGCGAGTTCATGATGATCTGGCCCGGATCGAGATCTCGCCTAGTGAATTGGATACCGCCCTTAACCGTGAAATATCCGATTTAATGGCCCAAGAATTCAAAAAAATTGGTTTTACATTTGTCACCCTCGATCTGAATGGATTTAGGTCCGGTGCGATGAACGAGACTTTAACAAAATAAATAATTAACTGGAGAGTTATTAATAATGGCAAATCCGATGGCTGACGAAATGCGTCGTTTTAAGGGCAGTGACGAGAAAAACCCGTTTGAAGCGATGAGTGAGCGCTTTGACCGCGCCGCCCGATTGCTGGGTCTTGAGGAGGATCTCTACGCCGTCATGCGTGTGCCGAGCCGCGAGATCAAAGTCTATATACCCGTTCGAATGGACTCCGGTCACATACAGGTATTCGAAGGTTACCGGGTCCAGCACAATTTTGCCCGAGGGCCCGCAAAAGGCGGAATACGATATGCTCCTGACGTATCGCTCGACGAGGTCAAGGCACTGTCGGCATGGATGACTTGGAAATGCGCGGTGGTGAATGTGCCGTTTGGCGGAGCCAAGGGCGGCATCATCTGCGATCCGATCCAAATGTCCCAGGGCGAACTTGAGAGGATGACCCGGCGTTATACGTCCGAACTAATAGATTTTATTGGCCCGGACAAAGACGTCCCGGCGCCGGACATGAACACTAATGAACAGACGATGGCCTGGATCATGGATACGTATTCAATGCATGCCCGCCACACCGTGACCGCAGTCGTAACCGGTAAGCCGGTCGCTATCGGCGGGAGTCTCGGTCGGCGCGAGGCAACGGGCCGTGGTGTCCTGTTTTGTGTAAATGAGGCGATCAAACGGTTTAACCTGAAAGTCGAAAATACCACGGTTGTCGTACAGGGGTCCGGCAATGTTGGCGGTATTGGTGCCCAACTGATGTATGATCAGGGATACAAGGTTATCGCCATCTCCGACATCGCGAGCGGGATCTACCATCAAAGCGGGCTGAATATTCCGCATGTTCTCGAATATCTGAAGATAAACCGATCCTTGGAAGGTTACCCGGATGTGCAGCACGTTGATAATAAGTCGCTGCTGGAGATCGAATGCGATGTTCTGGCTCCGTGTGCGACCGAGAACCAGATCACGTCCGAGAATGCAGACCGGATCAAATGTAAGATCCTTGCCGAGGGAGCCAACGGCCCGACGACGCCAAAGGCAGATAAGATACTGCATGATAAAGGGATATTTGTAATTCCCGACATTTTGGCGAACGCGGGCGGTGTTACCGTTTCATACTTTGAGTGGGTACAGGACCGGATGGGATATTTTTGGTCGGAGGCCGAGGTGAACGCTCGCCTGGAAGACAAGATGGTGGCGAGTTTTAACGAACTTTGCCATTATGCGACAAAGCATGATGTGGACACTCGAACTGCCGCGTATATGCTTGCGATCGACAGGGTCGCTTACGATACCAAAATGCGTGGCATTTACGCGTAGCGAAAGAGCGTAATTCGTTAAAAACACTTGATTTTCGATTCAAGGTAGGTTATCGTTTTTCTGGGGGAAGTAGCGCGAGTTCGGTTTTTACACCGTAAACTTACTTAAGAAAAGCAGGTTATTGTTCGCGTCAACTGTGCATTTAATTGGGTTTGAGCCGCATTATGTCGGGCTTGATCCAGTTGTTAACCCCACAACTTTTGTGTAATAATTGCGTAGCCTACGGAAATTTACTTTTGCTGTACAGCTACTTTTTTTGAAATTTAATTTCTATTTCGGCGGAGGAATGTGATGAAACTCGCTAACAAGGTGTACATTGCGACACTTTTACTGCTTACGCTTGTATTTGCGGCGTCAGCCCAAAGTACTGCTAAATCGGATAAGGATCCGAGAAATACGGCCCCGACCGTAGGGACTGGGGGGCCGGTCGGTGGACCTACTGGTCTATTTACCGTTTATGACGGTTCAACGCTGCGAAAGGGTGAATATACCTTCAGCGCGGCGTATAGCAACTATGATCGCGATCCCGGCAATGTTGATATAACGAGCATGCCGCTCAGCTTTCAGATCGCTTTGACCAACAACGTTGAAGTATTTTTCAATACCGAGGGATATCGGCAGGTTAAGGTCAATTCGCAACGAAACCTCTCGAGTTATTATCTTCCAAATTCCCAGCAGTTTAGCCAAGGCGGCCTTTTCAGCCCGCCTGCTATCGTTTTAGCTCCGCAGGGACCTGGAGCGAGCCAGTATCCAAATCAGGCTATATTCAGGCCGACTGGCTCTCCGTGGGTTCAGTGGCCGTATGTGGGTGGAAACGCTGGAACCTATGGCTACCAATTTCCAAGCTTCTCGGGACCGGTCTTCGGCTTTGCTGCCGGAACGAACGCCCAACTTGGACCGCCGAGATTAGGTGGTGGAAAGGGAGCGGATCTATTCCCGGGTATTGGGTCTACATACGGAGGGATTTTGCCGGGTTTGGTGCTTCGGACCCAAGCTCTTACAGGTGTTACCGGGGCTCCGGCCGGAGAGGCTCCAACGGTTTTCACCTTGGCGCCGAGTTATTTGCCTGACGCTCCCTTTGTTAATAAGGGCTTTGGTCAGTCTGCGTTCAACTCGTGGGACATTGGCTTTAAGGCCCGTTTCACAAACATCAATAGTGCCATCGGTTTTGGAGTTGTTGCGGCATACACGATCTATGCTGATCATGCCAACACCCCAGGCGGATGGAACCAGCTACAGAGCGGCTCGAGTGCTGGCGGCAATAAAGGCGATGTTTCGGTTGCCCTTTTTGCGGACGCCCGGCTTGCCAAATGGGCAAACCTATCGTCAAACGTAGGCTACAGATGGACGAGCGCTACCGAGGGAACGTTCCCGACCGGCAAGTTTATCCTTCTTGACCGTCCTGATGAACTCCAATCGTCGATAGGTGTTGATTTTCCTGTCAACAAGTATTTTCAGCCGATCGCTGAATTTCGATCTCTCATCTATGTTGGCGGACATACTAAGAACGCGTTTGAAAACAATCCGATGGACGCGATTGGCGGCGTAAGGATATTCCCGTCACGCTTTGCCGGGTTTGGCTTTGCATACAGATACAACATCAATCAGCAGGACCGGGGTAGTTTTGACAGCAGCAAGGTGTCTACATCACGTGTCGTTGTGGGCTGTAGCCCGAATTCTACAAGCTGTACCCCGACGACCATCACCTCGGCAGTCAGTGGCATTCCTACGGGATTTGCTGAGTCGACAGATCCGCATGGATATATCTTCCAGGCTTGGGTAGGCCGTCGCAATAAGCGTGAGGGCGACAAGGTGAACGGAGCACCGGTTGTAAGTTCGGTTCGTCTCAGCTCGACCGTAATCACACTTGGATGCCCTGCGGGAACCAGGTCGGAATCAGGTTGTAACGACAGTCGGACGGTCAGCGTGGCGACGTCAGCCAGTGATCCTGAGAATGATGTTTTGACTTATAACTACACTGTTTCGGGCGGACGCATTATCGGCTCCGGTGCTAATGTTCAGTGGGATCTGACGGGTGCCCAAGCGGGAACCTATACGATCACGACGGGCGTCGACGATGGTTGCGGCGTGTGTGGTAAGACAGATACCCAGACGGTAACTATTAAAGCGTGCCCGGATTGCAAACCTATCTGCCCGACATGTCCGACTGTTTCGATGAGCGGACCGAGTAGTGTAACTCTTCCCGGCGAAACGATGACGTTCACCTTAAGTGGTGCTGGGTCCGACAGTAGAATTAACTGGTCGGTGTCGGCAGGAACGATCGAATCTGGACAGGGAACATCGTCCATCACGGTACGAACTCCTTCGAGCGGCTCGGGTAGCGTAACGGCAACTGCTGACGTCAACGGTACAACGGTAGGATGTGTGTGCAATACTTCCGCTTCGGAGACCGCACCCTATGATAAGAAGGAAATTCTGCCGAAGCAGGTTTGGGATTGCCCGAACGGCTCGGTTCAGTGTGTACCGGACGTTATTAAGGCCGGTCTCGATATCCTATACGGAGAGTTGAATGCGGATCCGCAGTCTACTGGCTATATCGTTTACTACGGTAGTGCCAAGGAGCAGGCGAAATTTGAGGCGGCGATTAATGCCGGTATCAAGTTCCGTAAATATGACGCGAACCGTATCAAACTCGTTAATGGCGGCGACAAAGGTACGGGCCCGTCTGTCAAGATGTGGGTCGTTCCGGCGGGTGCAATGCCTCCGACGAACTAAGAAACTAAGCTTTCCGGCCCTTTAGGGGTCGGAAACATATTTGACGGCTGGGGTTTCCATCACAAAACCTCAGCCGTTTTTTTTTGGATTTTTATTCATTTTTTGTATAAGATAGTCTGGTTAGGATTTCCAGGTCCGATAGTTTTTAATCTCTCCGCTGCACCCTGGCCTTTTAGGCAAACGGTGCGTTCATATACGTCATCCGATAATGAACAGCCTGTCTGAGGCTCATGACACGGAACACTCCCCGCATTATTCGCTATAACAGGAAACGTTAATATAATGATCAAATCCAAACGAACGACTCGATGGGGAGCATTGGCACTTGCACTTATCGTATTTCAGATCTGGGGGTATGGTACAAGACCCGCCGCCGCGGGCTCGTTATCGGAACCCGATAAATTTAGCGACTGGGCTGTTGCCGGTCCTGACGGCGGAGACGTTCGCGCTGTTGCGGTCGATCCAAAGGATAAGAACAAACTCTATATCAGCACGCTCGACGGGCAGGTTTACACCTCCGCGGATGCTGCGAAATCATGGCGACTGCTCGTTAACCTCAATAAACCGCAGCTTGTGCTTGATAATTTGTTTGTCGATCCGCGTGATTCCCATGTGATCTACACCTCGGGCCACCGCGGCAAGGCTCCCGGCGGATTCTTTAAGACAACGGACGGCGGTGTCACATGGAAAGAAGCGAAGGAACTAAGGAATTCGGCGATACACTCGATGACGCAGTCGTCGCTCGATCCTAATATGATCACGGTTGGTACGACCGAAGGGATCTGGATATCCAGAAACTCGGGCTCCGATTGGGAAAAGATCCAGTCTGACACGATGCCGCTTGAGGTTGACTCCTTGGCGGTCGATCCTCGAAACACAAACACGCTGTTTGCGGGAACGTGGTGGCGTGCCTATAAGTCTACTGATAGCGGCAAGAACTGGCGCCTTATCAAAGACGGTATGATCGACGACTCGGACGTTTTCGCGATCGATATCGATCCCCGCAACGCCGACCACATTATCGCCTCTGCGTGCAGCGGCATATATGAATCGACAAACTCAGGCGAAAAATGGGCAAAGATGCCGGGCATTCCCTCGCAATCGCGACGAACCCGCGACATCATGCAGCATCCGACTATACCCGGAACGATCTATGCGGCAACGACCGAAGGTTTTTGGATGAGCGTGAACGGCGGCAAAAGCTGGGCACTGACGACGAGCCGAAATCTGGAGATCAATTCCATCGCTGTTCATCCCGATGAACCGAATCGCGTTTTCATCGGCACAAACAATTATGGCGTAATGGTATCGAACGATGCCGGGAAAAATTTCGTCCCGACAAATGCTAATTTCTCCAGCCGATTTACTTATTCAGTAACGGCCGACGGCCAAACCCCGGATAGACTGTATGCGGCGACGCAAAATACGGCGACGGGCGGCGGTTTCTTCTTTATAAGCGGTGATCGGGGAAGAACGTGGGCACCCGCGAAGAACCTTGATGTGGATCGCGTTGTTCCCTTTGTTACATTACAGGACAACACCAATCCGAACACGTTATATCTCGGCACCAATCTCGGGATCTACCGCTCGATCGACCGCGGACTCAATTGGACACAGTTGACGGCACCGAAGCCGCCTCCCGTAAAAAAGGTGACCAAAAAGCCGATATCCAAAACTGTATCCAAAACGGTAACGAAAAAGCCGGCCGTGCCGGCTGCGGTGACGGCACGAAATCCGGCGGCTTTTGTCCCTCCGGCGAATACGCTTCTGCCAGTGGTTGCGGGAACGGTCAAGGTGTTGGCCTACACAACCGATGGCAAGAACGGGATATTTGCGGGAACGGACCAGGGGCTTTTCAGGACCTATGACCTCGCCAAGGGATGGGAAAAGCTTTCATTTGGCGACGGGATGAACGACAACATCTTTGCGATCCACAGTTCCGCCCAGCGGCCCGGCACGATCTGGATCGGAACGGCAACGTCGGGCGTGCTGGTCTCGCGTGACGACGGCAAGACCTGGCAGAAGGCTGGCGGAGCGATCGACGGCATTCCGATCAGCTCGATCGCCTCGGACCCGAAACGTCCGGACTATATTTACGTCGGATCGACCCAGACCTTTTATGTGAGCCGCGATGCGGGTGCAACATGGAATCGACGTGGCGGCAATCTTCCGTTAGGCAATTTCACGAGCATTCTGATCAATCCAAATAATTCGGATGAGATCCTGATCGCAAGTTCGCTCGAGGGTGATGGCGGTATCTACCAGTCGATGGACGCCGGCAATAAATGGAAACGCATCGATAACAAGGATATGAAGCTTGCAAGCCGGCGCGTATGGGCGATGATATTGGACCCGAATGATCCGAATCGCATCTTTGCCGGAACGCACTCGGGCGGCGTATATCGGATCGAAAGGGGTACCTCGACGGCGGCTTCGACGGCGAACGATCAGCCGCGTGTCTCGCAAAATTAGCTAGATAACAAATTGAGTCTGACTGAGGCGGCCGCGAATGGCCGCCTCTTGTCGTTTCATGCTTGGAAGTTATTGAATTCGCCTCTATAATTTACAGATTAGGAGCCAACATTTTGAACGATAAGGGTGCCTGTCCATCACCGGCATTTAATCAGGTTATGCAAACGGAAAGCATTCCGTTCTCGATGATCCCGGGACAGAGCCGGTTATTCCTTGATTATCTGAACGATCCCGAATCGCTCAGGCAGTTCTATCCAAACGCCGCCGGCAGCGTTGACGAGATCCGTTCGTTTGTACCTGTGGCCCTGGCAGCGTACCGGACCGATCGGGCAGAACTTTGTCGAGCTCTATCAGCGATCAATCAACGATTTGGCTGCGGTACTGAAACCGAGGCGAACATTCGCCGGCTCGCGCTTCCTGACACCGTGGCGGTCGTGACTGGCCAGCAAGCCGGTTTATTCACCGGGCCGCTCTATACGATCTACAAAGCCCTGTCCGCCTGCCGAACGGCGGAGGCCCTTAACGACCGCGGCATCAGTGCAGTCCCCGTCTTCTGGATAGCCACCGAAGACCATGATTTTGATGAGGTCTCGCATGCCGAGGCCGTCGACAGATCGGGTTCGCTCTCTACGGCGGCGATCGGTTTGGGTGAAAATACGCCCGGCAAACCGGTTGGAAATATTTCGCTCGTAAGTGACGCCGCTTTGGTGGTCGGGACTTTCATCAATGATCTTCCCGAAACTCAATTTACAGCTGAGCTGCGAGACCTGCTGGCTTATGATTGGAACAAAGGCCAAACGATCGGAATGGCGTTTGGGACAACACTGGCCCGCATTCTCAGCCGATTTGGCCTGATCCTGCTTGATCCGATGGATAGCGGCCTGAAACGTCTGGCATCGCCGCTCTACGTCCAGGCGATCGAGAACAGCGACGCGATCGTCACCTCACTGGTTAAGCGTGGCGAGCAGATCATCAATGCGGGATACCACAATCAAGTGCTCGTAACTGAGGACTATTTTCCTCTTTTTTGGCATACGGATTTCGGGGTTCGATCAAGCCTCAGGAAGATTCGCGATGGCGTTTATTACTCGAAGGACGAAAGGCGGGAGTTTACCGTTGCCGATATGGCAAATATTGCTGACCGGGAGCCGGAGCGATTTAGTCCGGGCGTGATGCTTCGTCCTGTCGTTCAGGATTTTCTGCTGCCGAACGTTTGTTACCTTGGCGGAGGAGCTGAGATCGCATATTTTGCCCAGAACAGCGAGGTGTATCGTGTCCTGGGACGGCCGGTGACGCCGATATTTCATCGCCAAAGTTTTACGGTGGTGGAGTCCCGACACGCCAGAACGCTGAAAGAGTATGATCTTGGATTCATCGATCTTTTCAACGGATTTGAAGAGCTGGTCCCGCAGATCGTCGAGCGGTACATCTCTCCCGAAACCGCCGAACTTTTCCGGGATGTTGAATCAAAAATAGACTTCGAACTCGATCGGCTCGGTCAGGCTTTGAGCGGGATTGACGTTACGCTCGCCGACAGCCTGATAAAACGTCGTGCGAAGATCGCGTATCATATAACGACGCTTCAGCGAAAAGCCTATCGAGCGGAGATACGCCGAAATGAGGTGATCGATCGGCGAATTCGCTCGGCGATGACGGAACTTTTGCCGATCGGAACACTTCAGGAGCGGGTCCTCAATTTTAGCGAGTTTTATAACAAGTACGGGCCAAACTTCTTCGATTGGATCTATGCCGCTATCGACGCAGATCAAAGGGACCATCAGCTGATCTATCTCTAAGATGAACAAGATCCGCGTTTTACCAGAGAATTTAGCGAACCAGATCGCCGCGGGCGAGGTGGTTGAGCGGCCCGCGTCCGTAATAAAGGAGCTCGTCGAAAACTCAATCGACGCTGGAGCATCTCGCCTGCAGATAGACGTCGAATTGGGCGGCCGCCGGTTGATCCGGATCATCGACGATGGTGCCGGGATGATTCGGGACGATTCGATCCTCGCTTTCGAACGTCATGCGACGTCGAAGATATACACTCTGGAAGACCTTGCGGCGATCGCGACGCTTGGTTTTCGCGGCGAGGCCCTCGCATCCATCGCATCTGTGGCAAAGGTCGAACTGCTGACCAAGACGGCCGCGGACGATGTGGCTACGCGGGTTACGGTCGAAGGGGGCCGGTTGCTTGATATGAAGGACGCGGCCCGCGACACGGGCACAACGATCACCGTGCGCGACCTTTTCTTTAATACGCCAGCACGTCGAAAATTCATGCGTTCCGAGGCGACCGAGAATTATCACCTGACAAGCGTGGTCACGCATTACGCCCTCGCTCATCCCGAAATAGCCTTTACCCTTACAAATAACGGTCGCGAGGTCTTGCGGGCATCGCCCGCGCGGGACCTTCGCGAGCGGGCCTTTCAGATCTTTGGTGCGGGCCTGCTGGAAAGCCTTCTGCCGGTCGACGGCGGAAGGGAATTCGTAGCGAAGGTCACTGGCTTTGTTTCTGCTCCGCGGGAACGCCGGACGACACGGGATTCACAGTTTTTCTTTGTAAACGGACGTTTTGTGCGCGACAAGACCATTACCGGCGGCCTGCTCGAAGGATATCGGTCAGTCTTGCCTCACGGCGTTTATCCCGTCGCATTTATATTTGTTGAAATATCTCCGGAGGAGGTCGATGTCAATGTTCACCCGGCCAAGACGGAGGTTCGTTTTCGCCGAAGCGAAGCGGTAAAGGAGGTTATCGCCGAAGCTGTTCGCGGGGCGCTCGCAAACGCCGGCGTCGTGACCGAGACTGCGGTGCTTGAACCGGTCGCCGAACGGCTCTTTGTTAGCCAGGATTCAGAGCCGCTGGCCATTTTTATCCGGGACGAGCAGCCTTCGATCGGCTTTGGAATAGATGCGGGGCACGGGAACGCCGGCAATTCCGTATTCGGCACCGCGATGGCCCAGGCCGTACCGGAAGCGGGGCTCGATGGTTCGGTTTCGGATACCGGCACGACCGACACCGGCGAAGTACAATTTGATGCGGCAGATTCGGCGGATTTTGGACGAACGGTCGCGAGAGTGAGCGAAGACACGGCGACCCCGGCCCCAGCTGGGTATCAAATTCTACCGCCGGTAAATTCGGCTGCAAAGCTGGCTGCGAGCGTGCCGGTGGAAGAAATATCGTCGTCGAAGATAAGGATCGTCGGGCAGCTTCATGACAGTTTTATCATTGCGGTCGACGATGAGGGTTTGCTCCTGATCGATCAGCATGTGGCTCACGAACGGATACTTTTCGATAAGTTTCGAAAATCCGAAACGGACCGCGGGATCGAGTCGCAAAATCTACTGTTGCCGGAGACGATCGACCTGTCGCCCGCTCAGTCCGAAGCATTCCGGCTGATCGAAGGCGATCTCGAATCGCTCGGTTTCGGACTGATGAAATTGTCTGGAAGAACGGTTGCCATAAAGAGTGTTCCGACAGATCTGCCGGCTTCCGAGGCTAGAAATCTCTTTTCGGAGATCTTGGATACGGTCGATGCCGAAAAGAAAGGTTCACCAAAATCAACGCTGCGCGATGATATTGCCGCAAGTCTTGCCTGTAAAGCGGCCGTGAAAATAAATATGAAGCTCACGATGGAAAAAATGCAATGGCTTATTGACCGGCTGCTGGTAACAACTTCGCCGACGACATGCCCGCACGGAAGGCCCGTAATTTTAAGACTATCGATGAAGGATATAGAGCGTGGCTTTCACCGGACTTAAGGTCCGTCAAACTTCCGCTTTGACGGTCGAACCAACAAACTGAAGCTTGTTGGACGTACATTATGCCAGATGAAAATCCAGACAAACTGATCCGCGGCGTCGGCGTGACCGGTGCCACGACGCTGAACATGATCGACATGATCGGCGTCGGGCCGTTTATTACCATGCCGCTGATCATCGCAGCAATGGGCGGGCCTCAGGCGATGCTCGGATGGATCTTCGGAGCGGTGTTAGTAATGTGTGATGGTCTGGTTTGGGCCGAACTCGGGGCCTCGATGCCGAAGTCAGGCGGCCCGTACAATTACCTTAAAGAGATCTACGGCGCCCGCAAGCTTGGACGGCTGATGTCGTTTCTCTTTATCTGGCAGCTTTCGTTCTCGGCACCGCTGTCGATCGCCTCGGGCGGGATCGGGCTTTCGCAATATGCGACGTATATTTTTCCGTCGATGGGAACCGCGACAAAGATCGTGTTGCCTCTCTTGGGAACGGTTGAGATCAATGCGTTTCCGGTGATATTGGTCGCGATCGCGTCCCTCGCGATAGCCGTGATCTTGCTGTACCGGCGGATCACGATCATAGAAAAGCTGTCGAAATTCTTCTGGATCGGTGTTGTTTTGACGATAGCCTGGGTCATCTTTGCCGGGGTCACGCATTTCGATGCGGCAGTCGCGTTTGATTTTCCTCCGGACGCGTTTACGCTCCGGCCCGAGTTTTTTACGGGACTCGGTGCGGCTCTGCTTATATCCGTATATGACTACTGGGGTTACTACAACGTCAATTTCTTTGCGGGCGAAGTGAAAGACCCTGAGACGACGATCCCTCGCGCGATCATCATTTCGATCCTCTTTGTCGCGGCTATCTATATCGTGATGAACATCGCGATCCTCGGTGTGATACCGTGGCGAGAATTTAGCGGTGTAGCGGGAACAGACGCGCAAAAATATGTGATCTCGACGCTGATGGAGCGTCTCTACGGACACACCGCAGGCGTGATCGCTACCATCTTGATAATGTTCACGGCCTTTTCGTCGGTGTTTTCGCTGCTCCTCGGTTATTCACGCGTGCCGTACGCGGCGGCGCTCGACGGTAATTATTTCAAGATCTTCGCCAAACTGCATCCGAAGCATCATTTCCCGTACGTCGCCCTATTGACGATGGGCGGTATTGCTGCGTTTTTCTGTTTTTTCCGCCTAGCGGATGTGATTGCGGCGTTGGTAGTTATCCGGATCATCGTTCAGTTTTTGGCCCAGATCGTGGGGCTGCTGATATTGCGAAAAACGCGGCCCGATATCCCTCGGCCGTTCAAGATGTGGCTCTATCCGGTGCCCGCGGTCATCGCGTTGATCGGATTTCTGTACGTTATGTTTATGCGCGACGGGTTCCTGACCCAGGTGAAATATGCCGCTGTCCTGATCGCGGTTGGCTTGGTAATATATTTCGTGCGTTCGTATCGTCGCAAAGAGTTTCCGTTTGGGACTGAGATCAATGAATAAACCACAGATGAACACAGATAAACACAGATCGAATTCGGTTGTTAACAGAGTTTCGGCAGTCGTCGGGTCAAATAATAGATCCGTGTCCATCTGTGTTTATCTGTGGTTAATTTCTCTAATAATTATTGCCCCGTTGACTACGACCAATGCCCAAGTTCGTCCGGTCAATGATTATGGAGTACTCGGAATCGGCCGATTGCTCAAGCGATTGAACAACACCGGCAGCGTGATGATGATCGGTGCTCATCCCGATGACGAAGATTCATCGCTGCTTGCCTATCTGGCCCGCGGCGAAAATGCACGGACTGCATATCTCTCGCTTACTCGCGGTGATGGCGGGCAGAACATCATCGGGCCCGAGCTGTTTGAATCGCTCGGCGTTATTCGCACCGAGGAACTTTTGCAGGCACGACGGCTTGATGGAGCCGAGCAGTTTTTTACGCGAGCCTTTGATTACGGTTTTTCAAAATCGCTCGACGAGGCCAAGCAGAAATGGGATGAAAAGGTGGTCGTCTGCGATGCGGTATCGGCTATCCGTATATTCCGCCCGCTCGTCGTGATCGCGAGATTTTCGGGGACTCCTTCGGACAATCACGGCCAGCATCAATATTCAGGCTATATCGCTCCTCTTGCCGTAAAAGCAGCGGCCGACCCGCAACAGTGCATGGAGTCAGGCCTCGCTTGGCAGGTGCAAAAGTTTTACCGCGAGATCGGCGGCCAGCCCACCCTGCGGCTGAATACCGGACAATTCGACCCGTTGCTCGGCCGCTCTTACGGCGAGATCGCGATCGAGGGCCGCAGCCTCCACCGCTCGCAGGGCGAAGGCCGTATCGAGCCACGCGGCGAGCAGTTTTCGAGTTTGACGCTCGTTGACAGCACTGTGCCAAAGGTCGCGAACGAAACGAGCATTTTTGATGGGATCGATACGACGCTGACCGGCATGCCTAAGACTTATCAGGTCGGAAATGGGATTAGTGACGAAATGATGAGGCATCTGTTGTCGGCTCAGGCGGAAGCAGAACAGGCGTTAAATAGTTTTAGCATCAAAGATCCGTCGAAAAGTGTGCCGGCGTTGCTGAGCGGTCGAGAGGCTGTATTTGAGTTGCTTGCTTTCTCGCTGCCCGTATTTTCTGGCACCACTGAACGTCGGGACGCGTATCAAAAAGCAGTTCGGAGGAGCGGGTTGGTGAATCTTAATCCGATTGGCGAGCAATTAGGTTTGTTCGATGAGGCGATCAGGAAAGTGATTGGCCTACAGATCGATGCGTTAGTCGACACCGAAACCGTAGTGCCGGGGGAGCAGCTTGCGGTGACGACGCGCGTTTATTTTCCGAAGAATCCGAATATCGTATTTAAGAAGATCGATATCCAGAAGCCTGGGGGTTGGAACGTCACTGCGACCGCAGATCCCGCCGATACCAACGCAAATGCTTCAAGAGCGGCAAATGCCAATGCGACGGCTCGCTTTACTGTCGACGTCCCGCGAAACGCCGCCGTCACGGCCCCATATTGGCTGACTGAACCGCGTGATGGTGATCTGTTTCGTTGGCCCGACACCGCAAGCCAGACGCGCCCGTTCGATCCTCCAACATTATCGGCATTGGTAACATTGCAGGTGAATGGAAAAGAGATCACCTTTAACCAGCCCGTCCAATATCGCTACGCCGACCCGTCACGAGGCGAGATCCGCAGGGAAGTGAATGTTGTGCCGATGCTGTCGCTTAGTGTCGATCAAAAGCTGCTGATCGTGCCGGAGAGCGATAAGCCGGAGACACGAACGGTGACGCTCAGCATTACCAATAATTCGTCAAAACCCGTGTCGGGCGTGGCTGCATTGAATGTTAATGCGAAACCCGAATGGAAATACACGGGCACCGCGTCAACTTTTAGTCTGAAGAATCGCGGCGAAAAGACAAGTGTCGCTTTTGACATAACCATTCCCGCGAAGACTAAACCAGGCATTTACAACATTGACCCGAACGCCATGGTTGGCGAGGGGCTTTCGACGCAGACGATGACGACGATCGCGTATCCGCACATCCAGACACATCGTTTCTACACTCGAACCGAAACTATCGTCAATGTTCTTGATCTGAAAGTCGCTCCCGTGAAGGTAGGCTATATCATGGGCAGCGGCGACGAAGTGCCTGAGGCAATGCGGCAAATGGGACTGAGCGTCACGATGCTCGACGAAAAGGCCGTTGCCGCGGCGGACCTGTCAAAATTCGATACGATCGTCGTCGGTATTCGAGCCTCGGAGACGCGGCCGGATTATGTCGCAAATAACCAACGGCTATTCGATTACGTCAAGAATGGCGGCAACCTGATCGTGCAGTACCAACGCGGACAATTTGCCCAATCGGGCCTCGCTCCATTTCCAGTCAGCATGGCCGATACGCAGCGTACGGCGGCCGGCAGCATCGCTCGTGTCGTTGACGAAAACGCTCCGGTCAAGATCCTCGAACCGGCACATCCCGTATTCAATTTCCCGAACAAGATCGGCGACGACGATTTTAAGGGCTGGGTGCAGGAACGAAATGCCTACAATATGGCTACCTTTGATCCCCAATACACGCCGCTGCTCGAATCGCACGACGCGGGTGAACAGGAAAACAAAGGCGGCCTTGTTTTAGCAAAACTTGGGGAGGGAACATGGACGTATTGCAGCTACTCGTTCTTCCGGCAGCTGCCGGCGGGCGTCGGCGGGGCATACCGTTTATTTGCCAATATTTTGAGCCTGCCGAAGGCTCCGAAGTAAGGTTGGGACCGCATCTACAACGTAATCTTTGACGAATCTCGTCGGATACAGGATGAAGTCCGCGGGGGTCTGGGAGTAAGCGAGACGATAAGGTAATTCATCGCGAGTTGTAGGTCATTCGATCACCGCCAAAATATCGCCGGAGTTGACCGTGGCGCCCTCGGCAAATCGAATTTCCTTGATTACGCCATCTTTAGGGGACTTCATCTCGTTTTGCATCTTCATCGCTTCAACGACGATCACAGGTTCACCTTTCTTTACCTCGGTCCCCGGCGTAGCAATTATCCGCACCACCTTGCCCGGCATCGCCGTTTTGATCTCGGATGCGTCATCGCCTGCACCATCGGAGCCCGCCGAACCGCGAAGCCGTTTTGGATCCGTGATCTTAATATCAAATTCATCCGTGCCGAGACGCACACGAAAAGCATTTCCGGCCGACTCCGAAACCGTTGCCTCATTGACTGCGTTTTCGATCTTCAGAAGAAACACACTGCTCTCCGGCTCGGAGGCATCGATCTGGTACGTCCGTCCGTCGACGGTCGCGACAACGACGCCTTCATTGCGGACAAACTCGACTTCGTGCTTGTCACCGTTGACCTCGGCTTGCAGTTTCATCGTCGAGTCGATCTCCCGTATTCGGATAAAAGCAGGTTCATAAATTCTTCCCGTCGATGATAAAGCCGCCGCGCTTTTCGCGGTGCGTGCCGGGCAAGAGCGTACGCCGTAATGAGCGGTAGAGCTACGGTTGAGTCGACGTAGCAAACGACAGCGTCCGGCAATTTGTCGGGATCGACCTTCCCCCAGCTAACCGCCTCGGCTGGCGTGGCACCGCTGAGTCCTCCAGTATCCGGCCGGGCATCGGTCACTTGCAGAAAATAATCATGTCCTTTTTCGTCGATGCCGAGCACTTCCTGGATCTGCGGTTCGGTCTGCAGAGCGAAGTTTTTCGGGCTGCCGCCGCCAAGTATGAAAATCGCTGATTTTCCGCCCTTTTTAGATTGTTTCCCAGTGTGAACGACGCCGCGTTTTGCCGCAAGGACGATCGATGCTGTCTCATTGACGTCGAGATTCGGGTTGAGTATCAGCTTGCCGCCCTGCAATTCCATAGCGGCGACATTCATTCCAATGGACGAATCTCCCGGAGACGAGGTATAGATCGGGACGCCGTATTCGTATGCCACGGCGAGCAGAGACTTCTCTTTGATACCGAGCTTTTTCTCGCGTTCGCGGACATATTTGCCGCAGAGATAATGAAACTCGGCAGACGACATCGTTTTTTGGAATTCCTCGTGTTCGATCAGTCGACGAAAAAAGGAATCCGTGTCGAGCAAGACGCTGTAATCAAAAAAGATATCGTAGATGCGAACGACCTCTTCCTCTCTCAATATCCGGTCGTCGAGCTTTGCATCGCCCTGGTGCAACGAGAGGCCTATGCCGAAATGAGTATCGTGATATAGGTTGGCACCCGTCGAGATGATCCAGTCGATAAAGCCGGCCTTTATCAGCGGGATCAATGCTGAGATGCCAAGCCCCGCCGGCGTCAATGCACCGGTCAGAGTAACCCCGACAGTCACGTCGTCCTCGAGCATTTTCTTCGAGAAAAGGTGGCATGCTTCCCGCAGTCGGGCCGCATTGTAGGCCATGAACGACTCGTCGATCAGGTCCGCAAGGTTTGTTTTCTTCGAGATCGGCGTCGGATCGATCCGTTTTCCGCTGAGGTATTTGCTTTGTTTTTTCATTAAACAGAAGTCTAGATATGAAGTACTTTTTCCGACTCGGATGGAGGGCCGGATCGTTGACGGACGTGGAAATAGGCATAGTCTCCGTCGTTTCGCCACCAGTCAAACTGGCTTTGTAACACGCTCCAAACGAACCAAATTCCTATCCAATACCAAATTTCGTCTCTTAGAATCTCAATGTCGGCGAAAAAGATGAGGTAGATCGCAAGAACGAGAGCGAGCACAATAAGCGTCCTTGTCATCGACCAGAGCATCCACCTTAGCCAACCACGACGGTGCCAACGTTCCCACCATATGACACTTTTCTCCGTCATTATAGCCATATCATTTTGGGGTGCTCAGATATGGGATCCAGATCGATCTCTGTTCCCCGATAAAATTTACGCATGCGTCTTATCGTCATTACATTGAATCGAGAATACTGCGGCAAGCTTATTTCCACACGCCCGCCGCAGTATATTGACCTACAATCCGGGTCTACGCCGTCGTCGAGTCGCTTTTATCGACCTTATTCGGCTGCGGCGTCATACGCAAATACGGCTTGATCGTCTTAAAGCCGGCCGGGAATTTCGCTTTTGCATCCTCGTCGGAAATCGAAGGAACGATGATGCAATCGTCACCGTCGTTCCAGTTTACGGGTGTCGCAACGCTATAGTTTGCCGTCAATTGCAGCGAATCGATCACCCGCAGTAGTTCGGCAAAATTGCGTCCTGTGCTTGCCGGATAGGTCAGCATTAGCTTAACTTTCTTGTCCGGGCCGATAACAAATACCGAGCGAACGGTCATCGTGTCGCTGGCGTTCGGATGGATCATGTCGTAGAGGTCCGACACCTTGCGGTCGCTGTCGGCGATCATTGGGAAATTGACAGCCGTGCCCTGCGTTTCCTCGATATCTTTTTCCCAGCTGAGATGCGAATCCAGCGGATCGACACTAAGGCCGATGATCTTCACGTTTCGTTTGTCGAAATCAGGCTTCAGCCTTGCTGCCATGCCGAGTTCGGTCGTGCATACGGGCGTGTAGTCTTTCGGATGTGAAAAGAGTACGCCCCAGCTATCGCCGAGCCATTCATGAAAGTTGATCGTTCCAGTTGTGGTTTCTGCGGTAAAATCCGGTGCGACGTCACCTAGTCGTATAGACATATAATTCCTCCCTAAAGTTTGTTTTTTCGAATTATAGCAGACGACTGAAGGTCCGCTAAGCCACTTGGTTTTCGTCGAGTTCCTCGTCGGTTTCGGCACTTTGCCGCAGACGCAAAAGGTGTAATTTCTTCTCGTCCGCCTTTAGGATCTCAACCTCCAGCCCACTTAGAGTCAGCTTTTCCCCGACCTTCGGCACATAGCCCGCTTCTGTTGTCACGAGCCCCGCGATCGTGGTGTAATCGTCATCCTCGAGATCGAGGTCGAACAGCCGCTCAATCTTGTCGATCTCCGTTGAACCGATGACGTCAAAATAGCCGTCCTCACCCTCGATGATCTCGACGATCTCATCGTGGCCTGTATCCTCGTCTTCGATCTCGCCGACGATTTCTTCAATTATATCCTCAACCGTTACAATTCCGGCAACGCCTCCGTATTCGTCAATGACAACCGCTATTTGTACGTGGTTAAGCTGCATCCGTTTTAGCAGCTCGGATGCAGTGATCGTCTCGGGAATAAAAAAGGCATCGCGTAAGACTTCTTTGACTGGCTGGTTCTTTTTTTCATCCGACCAGGCTTGAAGAAGGTCGCGAACGTAAACAATCCCCTCAATGTTGTCGATAGTGTCGCGGTACACGGGCAGTCGCGAGTATTTCTCCTCGATTATAATGTCCCGTGCTTCGCTGACCGTCGCGTCGATCGAAACCGCACATATCTCGGTTCGTGGGGTCATTATTTCACCGGCACGTGTATCGGAGAACTCGACCATCGTTTCGATGAGTTCACGCTCTTTCTCTTCAATAATACCTTCGGCCTCGCCAACCTCCATGAGTGCATGAAAGTCCTCAGCCGCATCGTCAGACCGCTCGTCGGCCGAATCAGGTGTATAACTCTGATCGAGCTTTTGAGACTCCCTTAACGTTTGTCTCGCGGCAAAAGGTTCGACTATCGCCGATGCAACCAAATACATTGGCCTAACAGCCGGCAGGAGAAAGAGCAACTTTCGTTCGGTATTATTCCGCATCAGCAGCCGCGGAAGGATCTGCCGGAGTGCAACAGTAGCAGCCAGTCCAATTAAAAGCGCGAAGAAAAGTAATGCTGTTTGGTTCTGTGTAAAATTCAGGACGATCAGCGTCAGAAGGACGGTAAATGAAATAAGCAGGATCTGTATCGAAGATGAAAGGGCGAAGCGAAATCGAGGCCGATTTTCGAGGATCTCGCGCAGGAACTTTGCCGACCGTATCCGCCGCTCGGACTCGGCGTCGGCGGCGAGACGACGAAGGCTGACATCCGACAAATGAGTAAACGCCATGTCGATCGTCGACAAAAAGACGAGAGCGAACAAGATCAAGAGGGCAATGGCAACTTCGATCTCCATCCTAATCTTCGAGGTTCTTCCAAACTCGCCCGTCGTTTTCGAGCAGAAGGTCTGAGTCGCGCGGCCCCCAAGTACCGGACTCATAATTTGGGAAATCACGTGCCGGTATCGCACTCCAGACGTCGATGACCGGCGTGACGATACTCCATCCGGCCTCGACCATATCGGCCCGTTGGAAAAGCGTTGCATCGCCCGTCATACAGTCGAACAGCAGCCGTTCATAACCCGTATTGACCTGCTCGCCAAAATGGTCGACGTAGTTAAAGTCCATGTCGACCGGGCCGATGTTGACGATCGGGCCCGGGATCTTCGCCCCAAAGTGAAGCGTGATTCCTTCGTCGGGCTGAATGTGAATTACCAGCCGATTTGTCCTCAAACGCTCGACGGTCGTGTCGCGAAACAGAGTGAACGGAGCTTGCTTGAATTGGATAACAATACTCGAATGTCTCGCCGCCATCCGCTTGCCGGTGCGGATGTAGAACGGCACGTCCGCCCACCGCCAATTGTCGATCGACAACTTGAGAGCCGCGAACGTCTCCGTGTTTGAAAACGGAGCGACCTTATCCTCGGAACGATATGCGGGGACCTTTTTGTCGTTAACTGTACCTTCGCCGTATTGACCTCGAACAGCTTGGTGAAGCACACCCTCCGGCGAGAATGGTTGGATCGCGTGCAGTATCTTTGCCTGCTCGTCACGCACCGCGTCAGCCTCGAACGAGACCGGTGGTTCCATTGCCGTCAGCGTAACAAGCTGGAATATATGATTCGGGATCATGTCGCGCAACGCACCGGCCGAATCGTAGTATCCGCCCCGCAGCTCAACACCCAATTCCTCAGCTACAGTGATCTGAACGTGGTCGATGTAATTCCTGTTCCAGATAGGCTCGAAGATGCTGTTACCGAACCGAAAGACCAAAATGTTCTGCACCGTCTCCTTGCCTAGATAGTGGTCGATGCGATAGATCTGCTTTTCTTTCAAGATCTTCAAAAGGTCGTGGTTCAGCATCTGAGCCGATTCGAGATCGTGACCGAACGGTTTCTCAAAAATGAACCGCCGCCAGTTGCCATTCTCTTCCTTGCCGAGCCCACACTTGACGATCTTCCCTGCCACGTCCGCAAAAAGGTTAGGCGGGGTGGCTAGATAATAAAAATAGTTCTCGGGGATCTGATGTTTCTCGCACGCCGTTCCGACCAGATCTTTGATGTCGGAGAAAAGTTTCTTGTCGTCGTCAAAATCACCGCCAGTGTAGTAGATCCGTTCTTCAAACCAGTCAATAAGCTTTTTGTCCGGCTTGTGCGGCAAAAATTCAGTAAAATTTGCCGTTGTCTGAGCTCGAAATTCTTCGGTCGTCATCTCTTGCCGGCCAACACCGACGATCGCAAACGTATGCGGCAAGAAATCGCCCTTGGCCAGATTGTAAAGAGCAGGAAACAATTTGCGTTTGGTCAGATCGCCGGTCGCTCCGAAGATCACCATCACACACGGGTCAGCGGTTCGTTTTGAGTCACTCATAGCAATAGCCAAAGATTACCATATCGTGATGTTCGAAGAGGAATGGCTGGCCGTTAAGTCTGTTTGAATTATCCGTCAAATGGCGAGCGTTTCGCGCAGTTCCAGTTCGCGGGCGTTCATTTCGCCGTTGTCGGTTTCGTGGTCGTAGCCGCAGAGGTGCAGGAGACCGTGGAGGATGAGTTGTTTAATCTCGCCTTCGAGCGTTAGGCCGTTTTCAGTCGCTTGTTTGTGGGCCTGCTCGGCGGAAATTACGATGTCGCCAAGATTGTTCTTGTCGGGGTCGAATTCATCCGGTTCGTGAGGGAAGGAGAGGACATCGGTTGTCGTATTCTTGCCGCGAAACAGTTCGTTGAGCTGCTTCATTCGACTATCGGAAATGAAGGCGAGCGAAAATATTTTCTTATCCGCCTCGGTTACGTTTAATGCAAGCGACTGAGCAAAACCACGAAATTCGACAGAATCGATCTTGACCTTTCGCTGTAGGTTGACAACGTCTATCATGGATTAGTGGTCGCCGGGTTCGTTGTTCTCGGAGTGGGTCTCGTACGCTTTAACGATCATCTGCACCAACTTATGCCGCACGACATCCTTATCAGTAAAGTAAACGAACTCAATCCCTTCAAGGTTGGCGAGAACGGTTTCGGCTTCCTTGATCCCGCTCTTTTGGCCGCGTGGCAGATCGATCTGGGTCTTGTCGCCGGTAACGACGGCTTTTGAGCCGAAACCGATGCGGGTCAGGAACATCTTCATCTGTTCGCTGGTCGTGTTTTGGGCCTCGTCGAGGATGATAAAGGCGTCGGACAGCGTGCGGCCTCGCATAAAGGCAAGCGGAGCGATCTCAATAATGCGTTTTTCGAGCATCTTGGTGACTTTTTCGGAGTCGACCAGATCGAACAAAGCATCGTAAAGCGGCCTCAGATAAGGATCGACCTTTTCTTGTAGATCGCCGGGCAGAAATCCGAGCCGCTCACCTGCCTCAACCGCCGGACGTGTCAGGATGATGCGGCTGACTTGCTTTTTAAACAGAGCATCTAACGCCATCGCGACGGCCAAATAGCTCTTGCCGGTACCCGCGACTCCGATCCCAAAGACCAGATCATTCGTGGCGATCGCATCAAGGTATTTTCGTTGGTTCGCGGTCTTTGGAGCGACCTGCTTCTTGCCGGAAGGGTTGAAACGGGCGTTGAGAAAGTGGTCCTTAAGACGGTAAGCCCGATCTTCCGCGATCTGCTTAAACGCATCACGCAACTCTTTGTCGGTGAAAGTATTTCCTTCGGCAAAAAGCTCGCCGAAATCCAGCAGGATCTGTTCCACCGTCTTGATGTCCCGTTCGTCACCATCGATCAGCAGCTCATTGCCACGTGCACCGATACTGACATCGAGCAGCGATTCGAGATATTTAATGTTTTGGTCCTGAACGCCAAACAGCGTACTCAGGCCTTGGGGCGGTAGTTCTAGTTTTTTCAATTAATTCTTGTAAGCCAATAACGGTAATGCCTTTCGAACCTCGTTCAAGTTCACTCTTTCCTTTGCGATTTTACAATACAATAAACCAATAGTTGAAATTAAGTTCGAACCTCGATTTTTGGTCGCTACTCTTTGCGCTCGTTTCCGCCGCTATGATATTCTTACTCCTTTGTAAATCACACGATTTTTACACATATAGAGGAGCAATCTACTAATAATGGCTAATGAAACTGGCGGGCAGGTCGGAACCGTAGTACAGATCATCGGACCGGTCGTTGACGTCGAATTTTCAAACAATTATTTGCCGCCGATCTATCAGGCGATGCGTATCACAAGCGAAGGTTTTGACGGCGAGAAGATCGACGTCGTTGCGGAGGTCCAGCAGCATCTCGGTGAAGGCCGCGTGCGTGCGGTTTCGATGCTGCCGACCGACGGTATGGTCCGCGGAATGAAGGTCATCGACCTCGGCGGCCCGATCATGGTGCCGGTTGGAAACGCGACGCTGGGCCGCGTGATGAATGTCATCGGCGATCCGGTTGACGAGCTTGGCCCGGTCAACAGCGAAACGAGATCGTCGATCCACCGCCACGCACCGTCGTTTGACGAACAGGCTACATCGCTCGAAATGTTCGAGACCGGCATCAAGGTCATCGACCTTATCCAGCCGTTTCTACGTGGTGGAAAGATCGGGCTGTTTGGTGGAGCCGGCGTCGGTAAGACGGTTCTGATCATGGAGTTGATCAATAACGTCGCGATCGGTTCAGACGGTTTTTCGGTTTTTGCTGGTGTTGGTGAACGAACCCGTGAAGGCAACGATCTGCTACGCGAAATGGTCGAGTCGAAAGTTATCAAATACGGCGATAAATTTAACGAGCATATGGAAGAGACCGGCGAATTCGATCTCACGCTCGTAGATAAGGCCGAGATTCCGGGTTCAAAAGTGTCACTCGTTTACGGCCAGATGACGGAACCTCCGGGAGCTCGTCTCCGGGTTGCTTTGTCGGGACTGACGGTTGCGGAATATTTCCGAGATCAGGGAAATGACGTGTTGTTTTTCGTTGACAACATTTTCCGATTTACTCAGGCGGGTTCAGAGGTGTCGGCACTTCTCGGACGTATGCCGTCTGCGGTGGGCTATCAGCCGACGCTTGCCAGCGAGATGGGTGAGATGCAGGAACGCATCACCTCGACAAAGACCGGTGCCATCACTTCGATCCAGGCCGTTTACGTGCCCGCCGACGACTATACCGATCCGGCACCAGCGACAACGTTTGCCCATCTCGATGCGGTTACGGCTCTATCGCGACAGATCGTTGAGTTAGGAATTTACCCGGCGGTCGATCCGCTCGCGTCAAACTCGCGTATTCTCGATCCGACCATCGTCGGCGAAGACCATTACAACGCAGCCCAGTCGGTCAAGAAGATCCTCCAGCGTTACAAGGACCTGCAGGACATTATTGCCATTCTCGGATTGGATGAGCTCTCAGAGGATGACAAATTGACCGTCGCCCGTGCCCGGAAGATCCAGCGGTTCTTCTCGCAGCCATTCTTTGTCGGTGAGCAGTTTACCGGCCTGAAGGGCGAGTACGTCAAGATCGAGGACACGATCAAGGGCTTCAAAGAGATCCTCGAAGGCAAGTGCGACGACATGCCCGAACAGTCGTTTTACATGGTCGGCACTATCGAACAGGCCCGTGAGAAGGCCAAGAACATGGCTGCGGCTGCATAGCCCCCAACTGACCCATTATGCTTAGATTAGAGATAGTAACACCTGAAAAGCGAGTCCTGGACGCCGAAGTCGATTCGGTAACACTGCCGACGGCGTCGGGTGAGATCGGTATCATGCCGAATCACGCCCCGCTTATTTCGGCCCTGAAGCCGGGACTATTGTCGTATTCCAGTAAGGGTGTAACGGAGAAACTGGCTCTTTCCGGTGGATTCGTAGAGGTCAATTCCAACAAGGTCGCGGTCCTTGCCGATACGGCGGAGACGGCGGGTGAGATCGATGTCGACGCCGCGAGATCTGATCGAGAGACGGCGGAAAAGGCGTTCGCGGCGATCGCCTCGGGACCGGTGGAGGAGACGGACCACGCTCGTGACCAGATCGATTCTGCCAACGTTCGTCTACAACTTGCGGGCGGCAAATGATCTAAAAACATCGTATCGAAAATCAAGACGGAGGCTGAAAAGCCTCCTTTTTTGCGCTCGTAGTCGGCGATTGATGTGCGATTCGCTTTCAACTGATCCACGAGACGAGCGATCGTTTCAAAACGCCTTCAAGTATCCGAAAAACAAGGGTGTCAGTAAGGGACAATTTCTTGACTTTTACCTTCAAAAAGCTATACTTCAATCATACGAAAAGGAAGTTGTTTTTTCACCGTACCAGCCCGCTTGTTCAGGAAATCTGGACCTATTGACACTCTACTGGTAAAGATCGAGACAACGCAGAAGTCGACAATATGTTTATGCGCCCGACGTCGTTTCGCATCCTCGCCTCCACTCTCGCATTAATAAGTTTTTGTGCGATCGTCACCGTTGCGGGCATCGGCGGAGATCTTCGCGCGTGGATGGCGGCTCCCTTTAATTTCGGGCCTGCGTCATCGACGGCATCGTCCGCGAATTACTCCTTCGGTACAAACGCATCAGGGACCCTGACCGATATGCGATTTGGAACCAGCCAGTTGGTTGGGGCCGATCTGGACGACGCTGCATCGCCTGTGGGCTCGATCGGATTTGATTTCTACCTGATGGGAAAACGGTATTCGCAGTTCAGTACGAACTCGAATGGGATACTCGCTCTTGGGCCGGTGCAAGTTGGTTCGGGTGTGTCTTCGGCCGCCGCCGGTTCTGGGTCCGTACCACTCATTTCGGCTTTCGGTGGTGATCTTAGAACGGGGAACTCAGGCAAGGTCGACTATAAGGTTACCGGCGTTGCGCCAGATCGAGTTCTCACTGTTGAATACTTCAACATGTCGCTACTCGCCGTTGCAAGCCCCGGTTCCAATGACGGTACATTTCAGATAAGACTCTACGAATCGAGCGGAAAGATCGAATTTGTTTACGGCTCGATGGTTCGGAATGGCGGCACATCGGCTCAAAACGGCCAATTGGTCGGGATCGGTTTCGCGGCTGGTTCTACAACAAACAGCTTTGTAAATATTGTATCGGCTTCGAATACGTCGAATGTCAATTCGCCGTTCGTCGAACAGGCCTATTCAGCAGGAGCGATCGCCAACCTAAATTCCCCGGTCCAGGGCTCGCGGCGAACGTATTCGCTTACGCCATCAAATACGGCGACCTCGCCGACCGACCTGACATTTACCGGCGTAACGGCAACGAGCATCACGCTCAATTGGGCCGATTCCTCTAACGAGGTTGGGTATGCCGTATATCGCTCCACTGATGGGGGAACGACATACTCGTATCAGGGCAGCACCGCATCGGATGTGACGACACTCGCGTTAACCGCTCTGCAGCCGGGTGAAACTTATTACTGGAGAGTCTATTCACTTTCAGAAGGCACATTGAGCCCGTCACCGCTGAGTGGCAGCCAGGCGACGACCGCTGCGGGGGCAACCTATTACTGGGTCGGAACAAGCGGCGCCGATTGGAATACGACGACAAGTTGGAATACGGCGGCCGACGGCACCGGCTCGGCGAGAACGACGCCAGGTACCTCGGACATATTGATCGTAGACGGAGCCAGCACCACGTCGGGAGGACCGGTGGCGATCTCGATCAGCTCTTCCGAAACGATCGGGGCTTTGCGAATTGCCTCGAACACGGCGTTGACGCTTCATTCAAGTGCGGCGACGGCTCGAACTGTGACCATTACGGGGAATGCAGGGGCGGATCTCCAGGTCGAAGCGGGCAGTTCACTCCTGTTTAGCGACTCGTCGAAGCCCGTTTCAATAGTTTTCTCAACCTCGACCGGCATGACAGGTGACATCGCCGGAACACTGTCATTCTTGTCAGGAGCGAGCGTTACCAATTCGGTAAACACGACCGGCGGAGCCGGAACCGTCGTTACGATATCGAGCACCGGCGTGGTCGAACTCGGCGTGGCCGACGATTCAATGTTTGTCGGCTCCGCGGATTCGTTGCTCGTAGCGGACGGTGGAACAATTAATTCGTCGGGAGCGACGACTGGTGCTCCTGCAGTTCCATTCGCAACGTGGGGTACGGTAGCGAATTTGAATATTTCGGGACTTACGACGTCAACGAGCGCTCCAGCGAATAACGCCCAAGACTTTGGAAATGTGACATACAACTGTCCTGCGGCCACCGGTTCGATGAACTTCTTTGGCAACGGCACAGTCGGATCGGTTCGAGGGACTCTGACGATACAAGCGACTAACACAGGTCGGTTTACGGCGGTCTCCAGCGGAATCACTCAGATCGCTAACGTGGTAGTGAATGGCGGCACGTTCGAGGCCGCCTCCGGTCCGGGCGGCATAGTTTCTATTTCCGGGAATGTAACGCAAACTGGGGGGACGATCGACCTATCCTCTGGAAGCAATTCCATACTGACCCTCGGTGGTGACTTCACCCAAACCGCATCCGGTGTGCTTTTGGTGTCTGGGGCAAACTCCAGTGTTCTCGAACTTAGCGGAGCTTCGGTTCAGAATCTCGCACTTGCGAACCCTATAACGGGCCCGCTAAATGTCCGAGTCAATAACGCCGCCGGCGTAAATCTCATCGGATCCCTTGGCATAAACGACAACGCGGGTCTGTCGGTCTCCGCCGGCAATGTAACCGGCAGCGGAACGGTCATTTACGGCTCTACATCGTCACAGCTTAAATACGATGGATCATCGCCTCAGACGGCTACCGCGACGGAGTTTCCATCATCGGCCGGTCCGGTGGATCTGGTTATCAACAACACCGGTTCGTCGCCGAATAAATCCGTCACTTTCGGATTCAGCCGGTCTTTACCGGCGGCCGGAAAATTATTTCTGACATCGGGCATTCTGGTCAATACCGGAAATGTCTTAACGCTGGATAATGCGCAGCAAGACGCGATTGCTGGCGGCTCGGCGACCTCGTTCGTACGCGGGGCATTAGCCCGCAGCTTGCCGACTGGGTTGACTGGAACACTTACTTACACGTTTCCGGTCGGAAAAGCGACTTATAACCCTTTCGAATTGGTTGAACCATCGACTTCCGGTTCGATTGTCGTCCGGGCGGAAACGTTCGATGCGAACTCGGGCGGTACTCCCGGAACGAGCATGGGTTCGCTTAACACGGACCGATATTGGGCGGCTTCGGTCACATCGGGCTCGGGACTGACGAGTTCATACATCAGATTAACCGATGCCTCGGTGGCCGCGACTAGTGCGATCGCATCCAGCTCGACGAAGACCGGTATTTACGATATTGTCGGGTCTACAGCTCCGATGATCGTGGCCGGCACCAGTGTAACAAGCGTGGCTCCAGCGGCTTCCACGATACCGGGATTCTATTCGATCGGTACCGTCGATACGACGCCTCCTTCGATCACCTATTTGCCGTTGGCAAACACTTTCACTGCTACCGACAGAACGCTGACCGTAACCCTGTCCGACACAACGGGGCTTGCGAACGGCGTTTCGAGTCCGCGGATCTACTACAAAAACGGTTCGGGAGCCTATTTTTCAAACGCCTGCACGATGGCGGCCGGAACGATCAATAACGGTACTTGGACCTGCACCATCCTTGCCGCGGATATTGCTCCGGTGGCCCCGGCAACGATCTCGTATTTTGTGATCGCTCAGGACACAGCCGGAAATGTCGCGTCTGATCCGTCCGCCGGACTTGTTGCAACGAGCGTAAATGCTGTCACAACACCGCCGTCTGCACCGAATAGTTATTTGATCGTTTCGAGATTCTCCGGTTCGGTAAATATAGGGTCATCGGAATCGATCACCTCATTGACCAATCCGGGTGGGCTGTTCTCGCAGATCAACAATGGAGCGATCAATGGTGACCTGACGGTAAGCATAACCTCAGACCTCACCGCCGAAACCGGCGAGATCGCTTTAGAACAAGCGACCGAAGAGGGAGCAGGGAATTGGACCATCACGATCAAGCCCGGTTCGGGACCGCGAGTTATCAGCGGTTCGGCCTCGACGTGTTTGATCAGCCTCGATGGTGCCGATCGTATAGTTATCGATGGAGCAGTTTCCGGCACTTCGAAAGATACTACAATCTCGAACACAAACGTCTCGGGAGCGACGGTCTGTTTTTCAAACGCGGCTAACAATAATACGTTGAAGAATGCCGTAGTTCGGGGTGTTAGCACGGCGGGCAATGGCACCGTGTTCTTTGGCCCGTCGACTGCCGCCACCGGAAACAGCGGAAATACTCTTCAGAACAATACGATCACCAGCGGGTCGACCAGTATGAACCACGCCGTGTATTTGTCGGGCACGAGCGGAAAAAATGGCGACGCCAACACGATAGTCGGTAACGTGATCACGAATTTCACCGACGCGGGCGTATATCTCGACAATTACTACTCGAATACCGCAGTCCGTCAAAACTCGATCTCCGAGACGGCAACGCAGACATCCAGTGCTGTAACGGGCATTTACCTCAACAATGCTCCTGTCGGAGCCACAGTGTCGGCCAACCGCATATTCGATCTGAATACTTCCGGAGCCGGTTCTACCGTAAGGGCCCTATACATAGCAAACGGAACCTCTGGCGATATAGTCAATGTTTTCAACAATTTCGTATATTTGGACTCCACGTCGACGACTAATTCCACGACGATGTATGGAGTGGAAAACGCGGCAGGCACCGGAGTTGTTACCAACCTATTTAATAATTCAGTCCGGATCGGCGGAACATCGGTCGCGAGCGGGTCGTCCGCGGCACTTTATCAGCATAACGGCGGCACGTTAAATAATCGGAATAATATTCTGTTCAACGCCCGCTCTAACGGTACCGGGACCGGTGGACACTTCGCGGTCGAACTCGGCACAGTAAGCGATCTCGCGACATTTTCATCGAATCAAAACGACCTCTTCGCGTCTGGTACGGGTGGATTCATAGGGACGACCGACGGCGGAGCGACGACCAAAACTACGCTTGCGAATTGGCAAACGGTTACGAGCGGTGATGCGAACTCGATCTCATCCGACCCTTTATTCGTGTCGGCGACGGACCTGCATATTCAATACGCCAGTCCGGCGAAAAATGACGGTGCCATTTTGGCTGCAGTGACGGACGATATCGACAGCGATGTGCGGCCAAAGGATGGATCGTATGATATCGGGGCGGATGAGTACGTCGATACCGGTGCACCGGATACCACGATCACCGGCAATCCGACAGATCCGAGCAACAGCTCGTCGGCCACTTTTACTTTTTCCGGTTCGGATTCGCTTGCAAGTTCGGATTCACAGGCCAAACCTGAATCGGTCGCGGGTTTCCAATGCAAACTGGACGCTGGAGCGTACGCGGCGTGCTCG
>JBBRSH010000031.1:0-39218 GCA_038245555.1 Pyrinomonadales bacterium
CGGGGTTTTTAGAAACTGAACATCCATATTCAAAATGAATTAAAGCCTGCAGACTGGCAATTCTACATCAGCATAGTACGGTTACCGAGTTCAATTGAGATCGAATAAAACGTCTTGACGTTAAAACGTTCGCACACTACAATGAAAATATGAATACTGAATTAAAACGCGCTACCGTCTATTTTGAGCCCGATCTGCACCGAGCCATTCGCCTTAAAGCTGTTCATACAAATCAATCGATCTCGGACCTCGTTAACGACTCCGTGCGTGCCCTTTTGGCCGAAGATCAGGAAGATCTTGCTGCAATTGAGGATCGAGCGTCTGAGCCAATGGTGAGCTACGAAGACTTTCTTGCGAGACTTAAGGCCGATGGCAAAATATAAATTGATCTTTAGACCCTCGGTCTGGAAGGATCTTGATATTGTACCCAAGGCAGATGTCCGTCGGATCTTAAAGAAAATCGATTCTCTCGCCGAAGAACCCCGACCGCTGGGCAGTACAAAACTTTCAGGCCAAGAGGCTTACCGTATCCGGCAAGGTAATTATAGGATAATTTACACAATCGAAGACAAGAATTTAGTCATCGTTGTCGTGAAGATCGGACACCGGCGCGATGTGTATGATCGAGGTTTAGCCCCTTAGGATAATTATTGCCTTTTTGATCACGTTCTCGACCGTAAATCCATAATCTCTAAACACATCCTCCGCGGGAGCTGATGCGCCAAAACGATCGACGCATAGAGTGTCGCCTTTGTCGCCGACATATTTTGCCCAGCCCATTGAGACACCGGCCTCGACGGCGAGGCGGGCAGTGACCTTCGGTGGCAACACCTCCTCTTTATATTTGGGCGATTGCGCGTCGAAGAATTTCCAGCAGGGCATTGAGACGACACGCGCCGGAGTTCCTTTCGCATTTAATTGTTCACGGGCCGCCATTGCGAGGCCGACCTCGGAGCCCGTTGCGATGATGATCAACTTTGGTGCGGTCGCTTTGCCGGCTTTGGTCTCGGCTTCGGCAAGAATGTATGCGCCTTTATGCAGGCCTTTTGCATCAGCATTCTTTTTGCGGTCGATCAACGCGACCTTTTGCCGCGACAGTGACAAAACGGTCGGAGCATGTTGGCGTTTGATCGCTGCTCGCCATGCTTCACGTGTTTCGTGGGCATCGCAAGGGCGAATTACCGCGAGATTCGGTATCGCCCGCAAGGCAGCTAGATGCTCGACGGATTGGTGCGTTGGGCCGTCCTCGCCCAGGCCGATCGAGTCGTGTGTAAAGACGAATATCGTCTGGATATGCGACAGCGCCGCTAGTCGGATGGCGGGACGCATGTAATCCGAAAATGTCTGAAATGTGCCGCCAAACGGAATCACGCCGCCGAACAGCGCCATGCCGTTCATCGCCGCAGCCATCGCGTGTTCGCGAATGCCGTAATGGATGTTGCGGTTCTGGTAAGAGCCGGGCTGAATGTCGGCGGACGAATCGATGTACGTGTTGTTGGACGGCTTGAGATCGGCTGAACCGCCAACCAGCTGCTCGACGGCGGCGGCAAGGGCATTGATTACTTCGCCGCTGTATGCACGCGTCGCTTTTGATTCGACGCCCTCAAACGTCGGCAAAGCCGATTCCCAACCGTCTCGGAGTTCATTGCTCCGTATTTGTCTAAACTCCACACCGAGCGCAAAATTTTCTTTTTCGTATTTTTTAACCTTTTCGTTCCAGTCTTTTTCGAGTCTGGCACCGTTACTTACAGCCTTTCGAAAATGGGTCAGAGCTTCTTTTGGGATGTAGAAACTCTTGTTTTCCGGCCAGCCGAGATTGCGTTTAGTGTCACGTACCGCCTCATCGCCGGGAGCGTCGGAATGGGCTTTGTTGGTTCCCTGTTTCGGCATCCCGAAGCCAATGATCGTATGAACGCGGATCAGCGACGGACGGTCTTTTACCTTATGCGCGTCTTTGATCGCAGTTTCGATCGCTTTCAGATCGTTCCCATCAACCACGTCCAACACATGCCAACCCGCCGCCTCAAATCGCTTGGTACGGTCCTCGGTGAACGCAAGGTTAGTCGAGCCGTCGATCGTTATTTGATTGTCGTCGTAGAGATAGATGAGATTCCCTAGCTTTAGATGGCCCGCGAGCGACGCGGCCTCGTAGCTGACCCCTTCCATCAGGTCCCCGTCGGAACAGATGCAGTAAATATAATTGTCGAGGACAGGAAAGCCGCGTTTATTAAACTTAGCAGCAAGATGCGCCTGTGCGATGCCCATTCCGACACCATTCGCAAATCCCTGGCCGAGCGGTCCAGTTGTTATCTCGACGCCCGGCGTCAAAATATTCTCGGGGTGGCCCGGCGTCTTTGAATGCAATTGGCGAAACCGTTTGATCTCGTCCATCGAGAGGTCGTAACCGGTCAGATGCAGCAGCGAATAGAGCAGCATCGAGCCGTGGCCTGCCGACAGCAAAAACCGGTCGCGGCCGAACCACTTTGGGTTCTTTGGATTATGCCTCAGGAACTTTGTCCACAACACGTACGCCGACGGTGCCATCCCGAGCGGTAGTCCCGGATGGCCGGAATTTGCCTTCTCGATCGCGTCGAGCGAGAGTGTCCTGATGGTGTTTATACAAAGTTGGTCGATGTCGGCTGTTTTCTTGGGTTTTGTCGCAGTGGCCATTTAGTTTGAACGTCCTCGGAAAATTTGTCGTCGGATAACTGGGAGTTTGATTTTGTTGATCAGATCACGAATCGGGATTCGCTGCCAGTTTAGAGATTCTCGATCTCTCTATTTTGCCAATACTTTTGAGCGCAGGCAAAACCGAGATGAGGGAAGAGCTCAAATATTCGAAATTAATGCGGTCAGATCGTATCTTTCCCGATTTGTCATCTTGAGATATCATTGGTTGGATCATATGGATCGGCTTTGCGAGGTGACCCCGAAAAGATGAAAAAATGCCCAAGATGCGGACATGATAATGCGGAGGGAATGCACTATTGCCTCGAATGCGGCGAATCGCTGGACAGCTCTCCGGTCGAAGGTTGGCCTACTTCGGGAGCAAAGACAGAATCATATTCGGAAATCCACACCGTTGTAAGAAACCAGCCGCAGGCGACCCGCAACTTCCAAGGCAATGTACCGTCGGCTCAGTCGACGGCCAGCGGTAATAAGAAGATCTTGGTAGTTGTCGGCGGTATTGCGGCACTTGTCGTACTGATGATCGCGGGCGTTGCAGCGATCATAGGTTACAACTATCTTAGGCGTCCCGGAATCGTGCCGAGCGGCAACAATTCGACTCCAAACGCCGCAAACAAAGCGGGTACGCCATCCAATTCATCCTCGCCAGCCGCCAATTCTTCTCCAGTTGTCACGTTTACACCGCCGATCGAACCGACGAAAAACGCAACGTTTTCCGTTTACGCAAATGCAGGTTGGCAGCTATCGAATATAGATACCGTCGCACTTGAAAATTTTCGAACGAGCGTCCAGGGGAAAGTTGATCTTGTTGGGGTCAAAACGGGAATTTCGGCGAGCGGCGCGAAAGATGCGGCTTCGAATTCACGACGTATCTATCCTGAGTATCCGACGGGGGCACTCCTCATGAGGACACGATACGCAGACGGCAAATACTCGAATGTAATGGCAGTAACTACCAACGGTTCAAATGGTTCATGGCAAAATTTTCCTGACGAACGCGGGCGTATGGAATTCTGCATCAACGACAACGCTCCCGAACAGAATGGCGGTCAGTTTACAGTTACAGTGAAATTCGTTAGTGTGGCAACGTCAAAGAAGTGAGATTCTTCGGAGCCTTAGCTATCGCCGTTTAGAACTTTCTTGAACCACCAGCGCATCCCGACAAACAGGAACCGGTAATCTTTTAAGAACTCGGGCGGTTTTCCCTCAAAATAGTGGCCAACAAATTGAAGCACCCAGCCCGCGACAAACAAGCCGAGGGCTATTCGCCACATGCCGCCGACGAAGAGCGAAACGGGAATTAGGAGTAGTGAAAGCCCGATCATCGGAATGCCGATGGTATGCGTCAGCTTATTCATGGGATGCTGATGACTTTCGGAATATTCCTCGATCCACTCGTCCCAAGATCTTCCACCCATCATAAGTTCACCTTCACATTTTGGATCCGACAAAATTTTACACCAAATTCACACGCGTTGCATCGTTTTTACGACGAGGCCGCCTTCAAGTTCCTTAGTGCTCGAGACGCGAAATCCACTGAAGTCTTCCTTCAGGAATGCATCGGCACCCTCGATATCGGCCGGGACCTCCGTTACGATCCATTCCTCGATCACGTCGGCGAACGCCTCGTAGGTTTTCGCACCACCGATAATATAGACGTTACCGTTCAGGAGGCTTGAAAGCTTGATAACCTCCTCCACGCTGCTGAGTTTCATTATCTCGGGCGGAGCTTCAACCTCTCCCGAGTTAGTTAAAATGACGTTAAAGCGATCGGGGAGCTCGCGGCCGATAGCTCGCCACGTATTTGCACCCATTACGACCGTATTTCCGATGGTTGTTTCCTTGAAAAACTTGAGGTCGGCAGGATAATGCCATGGAAGTTTGCCGCCCTTTCCAATAGCAAAATTCCTTGATATCGCAACAATTCCAATTATCATCTTATTTTTTCACCCATGTAGACAGACACTTCCGAACCCTTTGCCAACAGAATCGAGAACGGCTTTGACTGGCTTAAGAAAGCAAACTCCTTGCCGTATGTCGCGCCAAAATCGACATCGATAACTTCATCTTTTACCGAGAAAAGTTCCCATTTGGGGTGCTCTACCTTGTATTCGTCGACCCGTGAACCTGATCGTTTTGTATAACCCCAATAGTGCTCGATAATAAATTCCCCATGCGATCCGGATTCGGGAACGCCAACACTGGCATCGATCATTACACCAAGACGGTTACGCCGGCCATCATTCGACCATTCGTAGGCGATGGCGGAATCACTACGCTCGTGAGACATTGTCCAGCATTCATATGGCTCGCCGTACACAACACGTGCAACGGTCGCGATCGCAAAACGCGGTACTATTTCCTTAACAAAACACACTGCTCGCCGGGTCTCGCCCTTTATTTCCCGCTTAACATAATACCGGAGATTTACCTCTTCAAAATTAACGTGAAACGGTATAGGTACGCCGAGTACGCGAGTTTCCAGAAACATAAAACCGACCAGGCTGACAAAACATCTCCCGTCCTGCAGATCGATTTCCGTCCCCTTCGGTAAGCGTGAGGTGAACAATGACGGCTCAACTTCGTAGTTGGCCATGATCAAGTCTTTCCATCGGGCGGACAGAAATTTCCTCATAAGAGTATGATTCGCTTATCGCCTGAGCGGATCGTTACCTTCGCACGGTCAAAATATTCCAGAAGCGGGATAGCATATTTACGCGAAACGCCGGCAAGCTCCTTGAATTTTGCCACATCTATCGAAGAATCGCCGCTTTTCGAGGCCCTTTGGCGCAGTTTATCTGCTAACAAGCTGATCGACACCCGTGAAAAATAGAATTCGTCCGTTACCTTTATAAGTTCCCCGCTCTCCACCAGAAGGCGGAAGACAGTGCGAATCTGCGGCCGGTCAAGTTTTGAACCCAAGATCGCGTCGTTGAGTGCATCCTCCAGTCGTGGAACCTCGTACCCGGCGGCGGTGTACCTCGACATCAATATTGCGGTCGCTTCGGCCTCCTCCGTGGAGAGTTGGCCCTTATGCGACGCAAGCCGAATCTTGTCGTTTTCGATCAAGAGGACGCCTGTCGCGGTCAATTCCGCGATCACGGCACGAGCGATCTGTGGCGACGCCCGGGCAAACACTGTCTCGCGGAGGACGTCGAGGGACTGGCCGATCCCAAGCGGCTCCCGCCGGTGAAAGACAGTAACTGCGTCGATCGTCCGTGTGGAGAAGATTTCAAACTCGATTTTTGAAATGTACTGCTCACCGCAATCGGCTATCGTTTCATCGCGAACACTGGCGTCGAGAGCTCCGCGCACAATTGAAGCTCTAAGGCCGGTCCGGGCCTGCATCCCGGCGAAATCCAGGCCTTTACTGCCCCTTCGTTCAATACAATCAACGAGCATTTCCGCGGGTCTATCCAGAACCGATTCGGCTTCTAACAGCCGTTCGCGAACAAGGGCAAACTCTCTTTTGCGGTGTTTTTCCGATAAATTATCGATAACGCAGCCGCCAGCGATCGTCGTTTGTGGCGAATAAGCACGGAGAATAAATCGTTCGCCCGGCAAAACGACAACTGCGGATTCAAACCGAATTTGCACCAAATCGCTCGATCCGGGAACGATAAAGCCCGACTCGTTCAAAACGCTGACGCGGGCCAATGCCTCTTTTGTTCCGATGTGAACCCGCACCCGCTGACGCGACCGGAGGGTTTGGGCCGAACCGGCGAGTACTTCGACCTTAGCATCGGCGATCTGAGTGGCGCGCAAAATTCCCTTTTCGCTAAGGGTCATGCCTCGCTGGACCTCGTCGCGATCGACGCCGGCGAGATTCACTGCGACCCGGCGACCGCGGCCGACCGTTTGACCGGTTTCTCCGTGGGTTTGAAGACCACGGACACGAACACGGATTCCGTCTGGGACCAGCTCCATTTCATCACCGGTCGAGATCTCGCCGGAACCGAGTGTTCCGGTCACAACCGTGCCGAAACCTTTAACAGTAAACACCCTGTCCACCGGCAGCCGGGCCACATGAACATCGGCCGTCCTCGTCACCGATCGAGCCGTTTCCAGCAATGCGTCGTTAAGTGCTCCTAAACCCTCGCCGGTCCTGGTACTGACCTCGATCACCGCGGCATTTTCCAAAAATGAACCGGCAACAAGCTCCGAAACGTCAATCTGGGCAAGTTCCAACGTCTCTTTGTCTACAAGATCCAATTTCGTAAGTACAACCAGGCCGCGGCCGACGCCCAGAAGCCGGCAGATCTCGAAATGTTCGCGCGTCTGCGGCATTACGCCTTCATCGGCGGCGACCACAAGAATTACGAAGTCGATACCGCTAACGCCGGCCAGCATGTTTTTTACGAACCGTTCATGACCCGGAACGTCGACAAATCCAAATCGAACTTCGTCGATCTGTTTCTGTGCAAAACCGATGTCGATCGTGATCCCGCGTTCCTTCTCCTCGGGAAGGCGATCCGCGTCCACACCCGTAAGAGCTTTGATTAACGCGGTCTTGCCGTGATCGATGTGCCCCGCGGTACCGACTATAATTTCCATATGGTAGCTACGAGGTAGAGCAGGAGTGGCGGAGGGACCACCACGATCAGTAGTACGACAAGCGATGTGACCAGAGAGAAGACCCAGGCGGGGCCGCCCGACCGGATCTTAAAGATAAGAAGGAAAAGGCGCTTCACGAAAACCAGAAGGATCGGCGGGACTATTATTGCAACTGCCGCGAGGGCGAAATATGCAGCTTCCGGAGTGTTGCTGCCTCGTCCAGCGGGTCCCATCACCAGGACGAACATCACCATAAAGGCAATAAAAAAAACGATACCTCCGATAAAAAACCCCAGCAGATCCGTAGTTATCACAAAGCCAGTTGCCCGGCCGGATGTGGCCCATCCCTTTCGCACGAGCCATTGGACCTCGGCGACTATGACCCCGGCAAGTAACACAAAGAAAAGAAAAAATGCGGCCCATTGGGCAATTGTTCCAGCCATTTTTGATCCTCCTGTGGTCGGTTACGGGATTACCTCGAAGTCGATCCATTGCGTCGAGACTTTATTAGTTATCTTGTCGTGGACAACGATCTGGAGTGCATATTCGCCAAAATCGACTTCGGCCGCAATTTGGATACTCCCAAAATTTTCAATTCGTAATGGGTCAGACGGAACAACAGGTGAAACCGGGGTTTCTGCACCGCCCGAAACGACCTTGCCATTATGAAACAGTCTCACCTCGCGTGTGAGGTTCGGTGAGCCGTTCGCCGGGTCGATCTTTGCATTGTAAACGGTATAAGCATAAAAAAGGGTCTCGCCCCTGGTGTATTGCCGGATCGACGGAACCGAGAGCGACGGTACTAGTTCGAAGGCCGCTTCGGCGGCACGTGGTTTTGGCAGAATCACGGCCCCGCTTGCGTCACTGCCGGTCGTTATCAGGCCGGAGACAAAAAAATCCTTTTTTGTTATGTCCGGTATCTCGACGTATTCTCCCGACGAGGCAAGCCGCTTTGAGGGATTATCGCGAACCGCCAGGCGAAAGCTATAAGTGCCGGGCTTTTTCACTGCCATATCGGTCGAGAAATCGAGCCCGTTCTTCATCGCAAGCTCTACAGCGACCTTCGGTATCTTTGTCGAATACGTACGGTTGAATTCATCCGAGACCTTGCCCTTTTCGTCGAGCGTTACGGCAACCACGTCGAGCACGACCCGCTTTGCACCGTCTTTGTCTTCGGCAAACGTGATGTCTTCGCCCCTGATATGAAAAAGAGGCCGAATAAAATTGCCGCCGGTCGCGGAGTTGCCGTGCAGAACGGTGAGACCCATTTCCATGCCGGTTTCCTGCAGCGGCGAATCCATCGCCTGATAAAGCGGGCTGTCAACATTCTTGTATACGGGCCGCGAATCGCTCTCTGTCGCACCATAAAATCCCTCGCGAGAGCTGACGCGGAGATCCGGCCGTGAGACCTCGACTTTGATGTTATGAAATTTTTTGCCCTTAAAAGTTTCATTTTCCGGTTGGTACGCGATCAAGTAATATGCCGTCTGGTTTTCGAGTATCCTGCCAATTTCTGTTTCCAGAAGATTTTTATTACGGACAAAATCCCCACCGGTCGCGTTCGCGATGTACGCGAGCCCATTAGCAAGCTGGTTCTCCTCCTTGACCCTTGCCTCGGCAACTTGCGTGCTTTGCGCGACGGCTCTTACCGCTGGGCTGTCCTGTGCGTCAAGCATACCGGGAACCGTGAGGCCCTTCGTACTCATCGTATTGATGACGATCGAAGCCCGAGCGGCCTTCTCCGTCAGGTCGCGAAGTACATCCCGAACAAAGGCATCGTCGGAGATCACGCCCTCAGATACCAAAAAAACGATCTTTCGCTGCGGCACATTCATCAACCGGTCGACCACAAAGTTGAGTACGCCCACGGCTCCCATGACCTCGGCTCTCTGTTTAACGGCGTTACGTTCATCCCTGGCAGCTCGGTCCCTGTCACTTTCGAAAACCCGCTCTCCACCTCCGCCGATGGAACTCGTAGAGTTGTTAGAGGCCGCCTCGAACGCCGATTGGCATGCAAAAGGTGATACAAGGCTGATCTTCTCGATCTTCTTTCGCAGAACCTCTTTATTCGATGTATATACCTGAAGGAGGCTGACTCCGGCCGTAGTTCGATATATAGCGACGCGGTCGTCGGGCTGCATCTGATCATTTACGAACTTCTTCATCGAATCCCGCATCAGATTCATCCCGCCATTCGTTGAAAGGCAGTTTCCGTCGTCGAGGACGAAGGTGATGATGCGCCCTTGTTTAGACCGTACGTTTGCAGGCGGCGGAGCGATCGCGTTCTTGTCCGCCTTTTGTTTAGACGAGTAGATAATGGATCTTTCGGCGGTTTTCGAATCAACGTACGAAAGGTTTGTTACCGTTTGGAGCTTGCCGTCCTGGTAAACCTTTATTTCATCTGGTTTGAGGTCCGTGACAGGTTGCCCCTTTTTATCGGTAACAACGACGTCAAGCTGTATAAGTGACGTCGTTATCCTGACCGTATCGTCATCGGGATTCGGCGTGGGGGTAGGTGTAGGTTGCTGTCCGAACGCTGAGTATGAACCAACTACAAAGATGGCTCCAATATAAAATAGTATTTTCATGTGCCGATTTGTCTATCCAACGGTTTTTCGCATTCAATTATAGGACCGGAGTACGTTTTTGGAGAAGAAAATTATGCTTCTTTGCCCTCGTCGTAAAGCTCTAGTTTCCGGTACAGCGTTTTTCTGCCTATGTTCAAAAGTCTGGCAGCATGCGATTTGTCACCGTCGGTATAGTCGAGCGTGGCCTCGATGACTTGTTTTTCGATCTCATCCATCGCCGACGGAAGCTCGATCTCGATCCCGATCGCCCGGCCCTCGCCGGCGGCGGCGGCACGTTCATGACGGGCGAAGGCAAAGGCGTCCGCCGCACTGCGGTTGATCGCATCAGGCAGATCGTCGAGTTCGATCTGTCTTCCGGAGGCAATGATCACCGAGCGTTCAATGGCGTTCTCGAGCTCGCGGACATTCCCGGGCCAGGCATAGTTCACCAGTGCTCGCATCGCCTCCTTTGAAACCCCGGAGACGAACCTGCCCGATTTTTCCTTATATAACTCAAGAAAATGAAAGATAAGCAGATTGACGTCCTCGGGACGCTCACGAAGCGGCGGCAGTGAGATCGGGAAGACAGACAAACGATAATACAGGTCCTTTCTAAACAGCCCCTCTTCGATCGCGGTTTCGAGGTCCGAATTTGTCGCCGCAATAATGCGGACGTCTGCCTTGATCACCTGCTTGCCGCCGACGCGCGTAAACTCGCCGTCCTGCAGCACCCGAAGAAGTTTGACCTGTGCCTGCAGCGGCATCTCGCCGATCTCATCGAGAAAAAGGGTGCCGCCATTTGCCTCCTCAAAACGGCCCTGCCGCTGGCTTCGGGCATCGGTGAACGCACCTTTCTCGTGGCCGAAAAGCTCTGACTCGAGCAGGGTTTCCGGGATCGCTCCGCAGTTGATCTTTACGTAGGGCCGGTCCTCGCGGCCCGAGTTGTAATGGATCAGGTTCGCGATCAACTCCTTTCCCGTACCAGATTCGCCGAGTATCAAAACCGTGGTATTTGTGTCGGCGACATTCAGGCCTAGTTCGATAGCCCGTCGGATCGACGGAGCTTGGCCGATGATCTCACTTTGCCGCTGGTGCAACTCGCTCTTGAGCCGCATGACCTCCGCCGAAAGTTGGTCCCGCTCGAGCGCGGTGCCGATCTGGTCGGCGATACCCTCGACGAGAGCAATGTCGTGGTCCTCAAAACGGCTTTCTTTGCTCCAAACGAACCCGAGTAGTCCATACGCTTGGCCCGCAACGTGCACCGGCGTGACAAGGGCGGTTTTTCCGTGAAGCTGAGTGTTAAAAAATAGCCGGATCGCGAAGGGTAGCTGCGAATCAACCAAACGTAATGTTTTGTCGTCCCGCAGCAGTTCGCCGAGTGCGGCAAACGAGTCGACCGGGAGCGATTTGTCGTGCTGTTCGATCATTTTCAGCAATCGTCCGAGCTTTATCCCGTCGGCCGACTTGAACGACGCAAGGGAAATTCGCTTTCCACTCTGGTCCAGAACCCCGAGAGCTCCATAATCGGCCCCGACCAGTCCGATCGCCCGTTCGAGCACACTCGCCGAAACCTCTTTGAAATCCGAGTGCGAGTTCAGCGTATTGGCGATCTGGAGCAGCGCATTTGTCCGGCGAGTTTCCTGCTCCTGAGTCACATAGAGGCTTGTGTACTGATAGCCTATAGCCAACTGTTGGGCGATCGACTGAAGAAATGTGATCTCTTCGTCCAGCCACGCCCGCGGTGAATGTGTGTCATGCAGGCCAAGCAGGGCGAGCACCTTATCGTTGAGCATGATCGGAACGATAAGCAGCGACCGCGTTTCGAGAGCCTTGGTAAAAAACTTGAGTGTCGGATCTTTGGTTACTAACGTGTCGTTTATGCGGATGGGTTTCGTGATGTCAAATCTTTCGGTCAACCTCGCCGCATTGAAGGGAATGGTGGTCCCTTCGCTTTTCGGCACCGATTTATCCTTTCGCCACTCATGACTTATTCGCAGTTCCGCTCCTTCGCTAAGTTGAAGTAGGTCGCAACGATCTGCATGTAGCATGCGGCCGATCTCTGAAACGACAACATTCAGAAACCGTTCGAGATCAATGTCGGTCGGCAGGTCCCGGGCAAGCCGGTCGATGATGGCCTCACGGGCCTCGTACATTTGTGTTTTTCGTTCGAGGGAAAGCGTTTGCACAGGATCGGTATCGCTTTTCATAGACAACAGGGCCAGCGTTCGTTTTTCGACATTACACGCTCAAATTTGATATTTAACTTAGTCAATGTCAAGTTGACACACTTAGAGACAACGATGTGTATATTTTCGCCTCAAAAGGCGGTGCGTGTCTAAATGGACCATTAACCCGTTATTACGGTTTCTTAACCTTGATTTCAGGGTTCTTCGGTTTTGGGGTACTGTTCGCCTGTTTCGCAGGTGGCGTATTGGTAGATGGAGTCGAATTAGAGTTTACGTTCGCGTTGGCGTTGGAGTTCGAATTGGCTTTTTTTACATTCGAATTTGACTGTGCAAAATCGACCCGCTTTGCACCGGCCTGCGCATCCTCGAGGAGATTCTCCGCACGAGAGTTTTCCGCGTCAAGTTCCAGAGCTTTCTTTAGCGGTGAAAGTGCTTCGTGGTACTTTGCGAGCTTGATCAATATGGCACCTAGTTCGGTTTGGTACTCGGTGTCGTCGGGTTTTAGTTTTACCGCGTCGCGGAAAGCATCTTCGGCGGCATCATCGCGATTGAGTTTGTTATATGCGCGCCCGAGATTAAACTGTGCGACATCGTCCTTGGGATTCGCTTTTAGCCATTTTTTGTAAGCATCCACTGCTCTTTCAAATTCGCGTTGCGACACCGGTTTCGACGGCTTTTTCGGGTCGGTGTTTGACGATTGGTTCGGGTCGAACCCAACGTCCTGCATTTCGGCTTCGATCAATGCATAGGCGATACCCAGCTTAAAATGTGCTTCAGCCAGATCAGGGTCGAGTTTGACTGCCTGGCGAAAGGCTTCTATAGCCATTTCTGTCTGATTATCGTCGAGAAGGCGATTCCCCTCGGCAAGGGCTTCGGCCGGGTCAGTCATGTAAGCAAATGGCGATTCCTTGCCGGCGTCGGTTTGGTTCGCATCGGTATTAGCAGCGGGTTTCCGATTACAACCAGCGACGATGCCGAGCGACATTACGAGAATGAATATTAAGACAGCGCTTCGCATATGATCAAAAACGATCCTAACCCGGCGGAAAGATGAACGGCCTGCCTCCGAGAAGGTGTATATGAAGATGAAATACGGTTTGCCCGCCATCTTTGTTCGTGTTTATGACGACGCGATAACCGTCCCCGGAAAAACCGAGCGTCCGGGCGATCTGAGCGGAAACCAGCAACATATGTCCCAGCAAAGACTGTTGAGACAGAGACGCAGTGTCAAGTGAATCAAAATGCTCGCGAGGCACAATAAGAACGTGGGTTGGAGCCTGCGGGGTAATGTCGTTGAACCCAATGCAATATTCATCCTCAAAAACCTTCGAGGATGGGATGCTTCCATCGATGACCTTACAAAAAATACAGTCTTCCACAGTCATAACGGCAGGGGCCAACGGTTCATCAGGCTGCGATGTCGTCCTTTTCAGTTGAACTTGAACTAATACGTTCAATATCGGCGCCGACATTGCTCAGCTTTTTAACGATCGTTTCATATCCGCGATCGATGTGATAAACGCGGTCGATCAGCGTTTCGCCTTTTGCACACAGGGCCGCGAGAACAAGCGAGGCTGACGCTCTTAAGTCCGAAGCAATGATCCGGGCTCCCATTAGATGCGACTTGCCTTTTACCACGGCGGAATTTCCGGTTATCTGAATATCCGCTCCCATCCTGATCAATTCGGATGCGTGCATGAACCGGTTTTCAAATATCGTCTCGGCGATCGTCGACATTCCTTCCGCCTGGGTCATCAAGGCCATATATTGAGCCTGCATATCGGTCGGAAATAGCGGGTGCGGTTCGGTCGTAACCGAGCGGCTAACCAAACCACCGGGCCCGCAGCGAACCATCAGCGTGCTTTGATTAAGCTCTTCGATCTCGACGCCCGCTTCGCGCATTTTTTCTATTACAGCTCTGAGATGCTCAGGATCGCAGCTTTTTATCTCTAATTCACCATTCGTGATAGCTGCGGCGACGATAAATGTCCCAGTCTCGATTCGGTCCGGAATGATCGTGTGTTCCGCGCTACCGAGACCTTCCACCCCGTCGATCTCGATCACCGAAGTACCTGCACCTTTGATCCGGGCCCCCATTTTGTTGAGCAGCGAGGCGAGGTCATCGATCTCCGGTTCCTGAGCGGCATTTCGAATGACAGTTTTGCCCGAGGCGAGTGAGGCGGCCATCATAACGTTCTCGGTCCCCGTCACGGTAACTTTTTCAAAATTGATCTCGCCGCCAGCAAGCCGTCCTTTGGATGCACGGGCGACGACATCGCCCGATTCCAGCGAAACGTCAGCACCGAGCTGCTCAAACGCCTTTAGGTGCAAATCGATCGGCCTGCTGCCGATGGCGCAGCCACCCGGCAGGCTTACGCGTGCCTGACCGAAGCGGGTCAACAACGGCCCAAGGGCGAGCACGCTCGCCCGCATGGTCTTGACTAGTTCATAGGGGGCTTCAAATGTATCGACATTCTTTGCGGTGACCTTATGTGTACGAAGTTCCGGGGTTAAGACTGTTGCTCCCAGGTCCTCAAGTAAGCGACGTTGTGTGATCAGGTCCTTTACATACGGAACGTTGTGCAGCGTTACCGTCTCGGCGGTAAGCAGCGTTGCCGCCAGACATGGAAGAGCGGAATTCTTGGCTCCGCCGATCTCGATCTTTCCCCGCAACGGCTTGCCGCCCCGTATCAAAAATTTATCCAAAAAGCCTCCCTATTTAGCTCTTCGCCGCCCGAGCCTTCAGCATTCGTTATGTATACGAATAGAAAATCTTATCACACGCGATGGCTCGGAAACGTACTTTTTTTGAACAACCCCCCGCTGATATGCGTACATCAAAACATACAGATCGGGGCAGAATTTACATCCGAAAGCAATGATAAATTGTCCTGATCCCATTTCCCCGGCTGAATAACCCTCCTTTTAGCCGGGGCTTTTTAGTTTCGTACCCTCTCCAGCAATCTGGCGATCTGCCGCGTATGGCGGTGCTCATGGGCGCCGCGGACGACCAGCCATTCGGCAGCTGTCAACTCTCCAAAAAAGGGATGAGGAAATGTTTGGTCAGTGCCTTCAAATTTCTCAAGCGCTTCACGTAGGGCCATGAGCGAACGGGTGCTCGTTTCCAGTCGATCGATCGATTCAGAAACCGTAACATCGCCCGTCGGATAAACGCGTTCCGGGGCATCGACCTTAATATCCGCGATCGAAGCCATCTTTGACCCGAACTCAGGTGAGATCGCAAAGGTTCCGGACGCGGGCTTTCCCGCCTCGCGTGCCGCATCAGTCAGTTTCATGCAGATCCGCAGCATGTTCGACTCGACGATCGCCAAGTGCTCGATTATTTGCTGGATCGACCATTTCTCGCCGTCGGGAAGTGTGCCTGCCTCGTCTGCCGAAATATCGTGCGCGACCGTTAGGAAATTCTCGCGGATCTTATCGTGGGCTGTGTAAATATCGCCGATCGATTCATACTTCATAAGTTTTATTTTGCAGGCCCGGACGGCTGCGGCGTGAGGGCTAGTCGATGCCATCTGGCAAAGCTTGTTACACTGTCCGCGTCGCTTTTCATGCGCCGCAGATAGGCTGTTTTTAGATAGATAAGATCGTCGGCGGCCCAGGCGAGCTCCACTATCGGATTGTAGGAAACAAGAAGTTTTTCGTCCGGTAAGGTCGAACTGGGCTCGTCCGGGGTCGCCTGAGGAGTGGCGTTGGCGTCATTGCCCGAGTTCGCTGCCTGGAGTTTTCGCTGCTGGTCGCGGTCATATGCCTGGGAAGAAATGAGCAATTGGTTCCTCAGAGGGACTGCGGCTTGCGTCGGATTAGTGCCGGCTGCGTCATAGACCCGTATCTGCGTATCGTACGGAACCGCAACCTTGGCACTGTCCGGAGACCAGACGGGACGAACAAACGTCAGATTGTCGTCAAGCCGGCGTTCCCGGCCGTTCTTTTCCACGATCCTCAGCCGCCCCTGCGGGACCATCGACTCACCTTTTCCATCCGAAATGATCTCCTGGAACCGCCACTCGCGGGCCGTTGCCGCGAGCGCCGCCAGCATCGAACTATCAGGCGACCATACAAAGTAAAAGTAGATCAGGCCCTCATTCTGCGTTAACGCCTTGATCCCACCGCCCTCCGAATCGCAAATGTAGATCTGTTCGGTTTTAAAAGTAAGGATGCCTACCGGTGGAGCTGGTGTCGGGGCCGCCAGTGTGGGTGTCGGAAGCGGGGTATCGTTCGGATCCTCCGCTGCATTCGCGTCCGGCACCACCGGTGCCGGAGTAACGGGCATTGATGGTGTGAGTCCGACCGTTCGGTTGGCAGCTACAAAAGCGACGCTTTTGGAATCGTCCGACCACACGATCGTATCGGGGAAATGCCCGGCCATGGCGTCCGACGTTACTTTCCGTAACAGCTTACCTTCGGTCGAGTACATGTCTAGACGGATTTCCGAAGGAAGGTCGCTGATGTTTCGATATACGGCTAATACACGCTTCTTATCCGGGGAGGTTATCGTCCGGTCTAGAAGCTCTTGGGAACGGGCCTTGTCAAAATCAGCCTGGACCGCGGGATTTCTGTCGGTGTCGGAACGCTGCGTGTTTTCCAGAGTAGGCGCCGGGACATCGGGTTCGTAGCGATAATTAAGGCGCACCGCCGGTACGCCGCCAATTGTTTGGGGCGTTTCCGTGTTTGACTGAGTGGCATTTCGGCCGCCGCAGGCCCAAGCTAATGTCAGGCTGCCCAACATTAGATAGGCGAGGATTCGTTGAAACCGCATAGAACTATAGATCAGCGTTCAGATATTCGTTATAAAGCTTTTTCTGCATCTCCGTAGGCTCGGCAACACGCGAGAATTGATATTCCATTCGCGCATTCGTTCCAAGGGTAAAATTTATTTCCCGAAGCTGGTCAAAACGGAAGATCGTTATCCTGATCCTATCACCGGGCTTTTTCTCTCCAATATAGCTCTGCAGGAAACTCAGGCTCGCCCTGTTTCCATCGATCGCAACTATCTGATCGCTTGAGTTCAGGCCCTGATCGTAAGCCGGGCTTCCAGCGGGAATAGAGCGGATCGTGAGCTTTCCGGCGGCGTCTTCGGCGAGGTCGGCACCAAGGTATGCCCTATTCGCATCTGGCCCGGTCGTCTTCATATTGAGCCCGATGCCACTGACGATCTCGTCGTAGGAAATATCGATAGTCCCACGAACGTATTTCGAAAAGAAATCCCCTAGACTCTTGCCGGCCATCGTTTCGGCGATCTTCTGATAATCCGCAGGCGTATAATTCTTACCCTTTTTGTAATATTCGTTATACAGGGTCCGCATAACGTCGTCGAGCGATCTCACTCCGCCGGAACTGGTTCGGATCGTAATATCGAGCATCATATTTACGATCTCGCCCTTGTCGTAATATGAGATCTGATTGTTAACCGCGTTCTCATCGGGACGATAGTATTTGATCCAGGCGTCAAAACTCGAATCTTCCAAGCTTTGCTCAAATCGACCCGGACGTTCCTGCAGCTGTTGTATACCGGTCGCCTTTCCAATGAGAAATTCTCGATCGGTGATCAGTCCCGCCCGGCGTAAAAGCAAATTCGAGTAATATTCGGTGCCGCCCTCGGCAACCCACAGTAGCCGCGTATAGTTCTCGTTTTCGTAGTCGAACGGGCCGAGCGCATCGGGCCGGATGCGTTTTACGTTGAAACAGTGAAAGTACTCGTGTGCAACAAGCCCAAGAAAATCCTGGTATCGCGTCTTCGGTTTGAATCCAAACCGGTCGAACTGCAGAGCGGTTGAATTTAGATGCTCCAGACCACCGCCTCCGCGAAGGTTTACGATGAACGTGTAGTCGTTGTAGGGCAGTTCACCAAAAATCTTATATGCCTGTTCGACGATCTTCGCTACGTCCGATGCCGTCTGTTTTCCATCATAATTCCCGTCGCCGCTGAAAATGAGCCGGTGCGGTTTGCCCTCGACCTGAAAGGCTACTTCTTTGAAATTACTGACCTCGAACGGCGAATCATAAAGTACATCATAATTCGGTGCATGGAACGTGTTGTTCTGGCCGTCGACCTTTGGCAGTCCGGTGGCGACTTTCCAATCACCGTACGGATTCACTTTAACGTTCGCACCTGCCGCAAGTTGGTCTTTAACGAACATCAGTGTGGCCGCATTGTTCCAAAACCCGTGGCGGTCGTTTAGTTCATTGGTTCGAACGGTTAGTTCGTTGGCATAGACCCGATACGTAGCAACGATCTGCGTGGCACCTTTCGTGTCGACCTGCCAGGTGTTCTTATTGGTCTTTCGCCACGTGAGTTCCGTGCCCGCGCTATTTTTGACTGCAAAATCCTGAACGTGACGTGCGTATTCGCGAATAAGATAGCTTCCGGGCGTCCAGACTGGCATTTTCATCTCCGCCTTTTCCGGCATCTGCTCCCATTTCACCGACATTTCGACTTCGAGCAGGTGTGTCCACGGTTTAGACATCGAAACGGAGTAGCCGATCTCCGGTGGTACCGACTTTACCTCGGTGACAGCCGGTTTTGCTGCGGCAGGCCGCCTTTTTTGTGCGTTTGTTTCCTGGTACATAGAGACCGCGATAGCGATGATCAGTAATATTATAGCTTTTGATCCGGATTTTATGTGCATTGTTTGGGCAATCTCTACCGAGATGTTACTGTTGATTTTCTTGTTATCTTACAATAATTTCAGGGTCTGAGCAGAACCCGCTTTTTAAAATTTGAACTTCGATGAATCCCGACGAAAGCAGCAAAAATGGAGTTTCCGTACCGGACGAGAAATTTTTCACAAAGCCGATCATTATCATCTTTGTTACGATCCTGATCGATCTGATCGGCTTTGGGATCGTAATTCCGGTTTTGCCCTATTACGTCGAGGGAGTCTCATTTGGTGCGACGCCCTTTCAGCTTGGCCTGCTGGTCGCGTCGTTTTCGATAATGCAGTTCATCTTCTCCCCGATCTTCGGGGGCTTATCTGATAAATACGGACGCCGGCCGGTCTTGTTCCTCAGCTTATTAGGAACGGCCGTCGGCTTTCTGATCGTCGGTTTTGCAACGACACTGTGGATGGTTTTTGCCGGGCGCATCCTGGATGGGATCACGGGAGGCAACATCTCAACTGCCCAAGCCTATATAGCTGATGTTACGAGCCTCAAGAATCGAGCGAAGGGCATGGGTCTGGTCGGCGCCGCATTCGGGATCGGGTTTGTTCTTGGTCCGGCGATTGGCGGCATTCTGAGCAAGTTTGGCAGCCATGTACCTTTTTTATTTGCGGGAGCGTTAGCGTTTTGCAATGCTATCGCACTGTTCTTTCTACTTCCCGAATCTTTGAAGTCTGGCACGGCCAGATCAGTACGGCGGATGAACCGATTTGCCGAGATCTTCGATTCTCTCGGAGACGCCCGCTTTCGTACCGTTACTATCATCAATTTCCTGATAATCACGGGTTTTTCGATCATGACTACGTCGTTCGCGATCTATACGATGAACCGGTTTGGATACGATGCGGCTCAGAACGGGTATATTTTTGCTTATATCGGCGTTCTGGCCGTGATAATTCAGGGGGGTGTTTTCAGCCGGCTCGTCGAGCGGTTTGGCGAATCCACCATGATCATTGCGGGTTGCCTGATGCTCACGGGCAGTCTTGCTGCGGTTCCGTACGTGGGTCCGCAGTTTGGCGGATTGGCGGGGCTTCTGATCGGAGTCGCGTGCTTCGCAGTAGGAAATTCGATCGCTTCGCCGGCCTTGTCGAGCCTTGCATCCAAGAATGCGGGTGAACATGAGCAAGGTAAGGCGCTGGGTGTTATGCAGTCGGGTGCAAGTCTCGCTCGGGCTGCCGGTCCGCTGATCGCCGGCGTTCTGCTCAACAACTCGATCGCGCAAAAGAACACCATCAACGCCGTAAGCGATCTGCAGCTTCAACGCACGTTTTGGGCAGCCGCTGCCATTATGCTTGCGGCTCTAATAACCTCAGTCTATTTTGCGAGAATTCTGAAAAACGTGAGGCCGGTCGAAGCCTAGCTGACGGCCCGCTGTGATTCGGCTTGAGCGGCGGGAAGAACGATCCGAAATGTCGTGCCGCGTCCCGGAGTGCTCTGAACTTCGATCGAGCCGGCATGTTCCTGCACTATACCGTACGAGACTGCCAAGCCCAACCCTGTGCCGCTGCCAACCTCTTTTGTAGTAAAGAACGGGTCAAATACCTTCGTGAGGTTTTCGGCGGGAATTCCCTCGCCGGTATCGGACACTTCCGCGACAATGCCTCCGTCGATATCAAATGATGTTTTTAGCGTGATGGTGCCGCCTATCAGCATCGCGTCACGGGCATTGAGAATTAGGTTGGTAAAGACCTGTTGCAGCTTGCCTCCGCTTCCGGTGATCACCGGAAGGTCCTCGGCGTAATCTTTTAAGATCTCAACATTGGATTTACGCAGCTGCGGTTCGAGGAGCTGCAGAGTATCGTTGAGCAGCTTATTAATACTGATCTCGGTGAAATCATCAGAGCTGCCTGCTCGCGAAAAATTGAGCAGGTTGCCGACGATATTCGTCGCCCGGTCCGTCTGCCGCTGCATTTTTTGAAGCAGGGCATGCTTCGGATCGGTTTCGGGTATCATGCCGAGCAGCATTTGCGTATAGCTTGAGACGCCCGTCAAGGGCGTGTTGACCTCGTGAGCGACACCTGCCGCCAGTAGTCCGATACTCGACAACTTCTCGCTCTGCTGCAACGTTTCCTCGAGTTTGACCCGTGACGAAACATTTTCGAGGACGATGATGGCTCCCGTCTGCTGATTTGATACCGACCGAAGCGGGGCTACAGCGACGTTGAGGATCAGCGACCTGCCGCCGGCATCATAGGTGTGAAGCTTGTAGGCGTTTCGAATCTCGGTCAGGTGCCATCGCGATTTACCGAGAATATTTTCCAGATTAAGGGCAAAGCTCTCGTCAAAAATATCCTCAACCATTTTGCCGACAGTGTCCGCCCGACTGATACCGATCAGTTGTTCGAAAGTAGAGTTACAGCGTGTGATCCGCCCCTCTTCATCGACCGCGAGCAGGCCTACATTCACCGACTCTACAATTGACTCGTTAAATTCTTTTAGCAACGCGAGTTCTTCCGCATGCTGCTGCTGCTCTTGGTAAAGGCGGCTATTGTCGACCGCAACGGCGATATATCCTGAGACCGTTCGCAATATTTCGAGATCCTCTGACGAAAGAAGTGAACCATCGCTTGCGCGGCCCAATCCAATAACGGCAGCCATCTTGCCGCGGGCAAAACACGGAACAAAGTAATGAAGTTCCTGGCGAATAATAGACGCCGAATGGCCGTTGCTGTGGCCATTACCGTTGCCATTGCCATTGCCATTCTGCGCAGGCTGAGCTTCGGATTGGTTAAATTCATCCGCCCGAACGATACCCCGTTCTGCTGACTTTTGCCGGATCATCGTCCGGAAGTCAGCCGGGATATTGTACTCTTCGCTTAGTCCAACGGATTTCGCCAAACGAAAATAAGCGGGCGATTTTTCATCTTCAAGAAAGACGGCGACCTTTTCGACATCCAGCACCTGTCGGAGGCGCTCGGTCAGTGCCAATAGAAGTGGGTCAAGAGCGGTTGTCGCGGAAAGGGTCTTACCAAAATCAAGCAAGCCCTGGCGGAGGTCGTACCGCTCTCCGTAAAAGAAGCGATCGGCTTTTTCCTGCAGGAATTTCTTCAAAGGCTCGCTGATCAGCACGATTGCTCCCATAGCGATGATCGCGATCAGGGCCCGCAGAGTTATCTCGGTAGTCGAAAGATTATTGCCGACCGCGAGAAACACAAGCCCAAGTGCGACGGCACCGATCATCATCGCTATCGCCATCGTCGTCAACGCGTAAACAAAAGCTCGCCGTACCACGACATCGACGTCCATCAGGCGATACCTGACGACCGAGTGCCCGAAACTGAGCGGGATCAGAGCAAGCGGGAGAGTGGTCAACGCGGTCGCAAAATTGTCATCCGCGATCTGAAATCCGGTCCGTGACAATATCTGCATCGCAAGGATCGGAACGACTGCCGCGATCGTGCCCCACATCGCCCACTTCAGCCGTTGGCGGACAACAACCTGTCGATTGCTGAAAAAGCGCCAGATCAAAAATCCGGCACCGGCTGTCACACCGACCACAAAATGCCAGAAAAGGAACCTGAAGGTCCCACCGTAGATGGCGTAATTGTCATCCAGCTTGGCGATCGCCTCCGCTGCGCCGGAACGAGCAAATAGGGCCGGGATCAGCGAGATCGCGGTCAGCCAAACAGAGACCAGGGCAGCCGGCAAATACAAGACGTAGGTCTGCCACCGCTTTACATCAAAAACATCGCTCCGAACCGGATAGCGGATACAAAAGTGGAGGAATAGCGGGACGAAAAACGCAAATGCGATGTCATCCAGCAAACTCACCGCGAGATCAAAATCCTGCCCGGTCCCTATTGCCTTATAAGCCTGAAAAACAAATGCCGCCAGACAAACCGAAGCAAAGTGGAGTACAAAGGGCGAGTCGCTGCCTTGTTTGAAGAGTACAAAAAACCCAACTCCCAACCAGATCAGTCCAACTATCGTCAGGAAAACGATCGCGGGTGTCCAACGTGGTACGGAGTCGATGTGCCTAAGATCGGCGTAGTAATAATTGTCGGCAAACGAGTAGGCGGGCTTCTGGTAAAAGTAGGTCAGGCTGCCATCGAGGCCGGCGATTTCCAGATACATCTGAACATCGGCCGCGGATGTGATCTCTTCGGTCTTTTCGCTGTCGAGACCGATACCGATCAGCTTATCGCCGGCTGAAATACCAGCCCGGTCGCCTGCTAAACCTTTTGTGACCTGCTCGGCAAAGACGCCGTCGGCATGCTGCGTCCAAAGGACGCCATCCGTCGGAGGAAGCTTCTGAAAGGCACGCTGATACAAGTTAAGCGTTCCGCCCACCATCAAGAGGACAGACGACAAGAGCCACACCAGGCTCCAACTTGTAAGTAATTTACCCTTCATCGTTTGACGATACACATCAAAACCGAATAATTAACGCAAAATGCGTTCCATTCCGGCATCAAACCGTTCCGTTGCGAGTTCTCCTTAAATAGTCAACGACCGCCACCGGTCCGGTATCAGGCAGATACCGCCAATGCTCAGATATATTCAGTTTTTTGCTCAACAATCCGAGATTTTGGACAAAACTATAGCCGCCGGGATGGAGCCGATCACAGAGGTAAGAACCACTCTCTGAAAACTTCCGTTCCCCGCGGCCAAACTTAGAACCTTACCAAAATACCTCCGCGGAGCATTCGACCCTGACCGGTGATCCTAAGGTTGCCATCCTCGTTGCGGAGGCCACCCTGAAAATCAAATAGATTTCGACCGTCAACGATCGCCTGTGCCCGGATCGGCAGGCCCATCGTCGGCAAGGATTGCGTGACGTAAACGCTCAAGCCTGGATCATAGATCGCGAGACGGCCCTTGAACGGATCGATCGCGAAAACTGTTGCCCGTGGTGACAATCTGAAGACGGTCTTTATACTTGTTCCCGTCTTAAGGTCCGCGGCGATCTGGCCAAAGAAAGATTGGAAGAACGACGTCTCGAAAACCTCTGAGGGGTTTGAAATAGCCTTGCCCGACAACTTTTGTCCGTTACCGAACGAATAACCCGCTGAAACACTTAACGGTCCGGACAACCGCCGCGAGTAAACAACGCGTAATCCCTGGGAATTACCTTGCTGATCACCAACAAAGTCCGACAGGCTGCCGATACCTAGTGTGTCAAACGACATGCTGCTCAGGCCGACTCCATGTCCGAGCGTAGAATCAAAAAATGCATTTGCCTCAATGCTCGACCTGTTGTCGAGAACCCGCTCGACGCCGAATTCCATGCGGCTACTCTTATTCATCCGAGGCTTGTTACCTCTTACCACAAGATCGTCGATGGCAACCGGTTCAGTAAAGTTGACGACCGAATCTTCGAATTCGACCGCATGTGCCCACGACTTTTCTTCAGTCTGTGCGGCGACCGCGGCACGGACGCGTGTTTTCGAATTTACGTCAAACTGAAATCCCAACCGCGGGCTTAATGAGAAATCGCTGCTGGCTCCGGTAAAGGTCGAATAGTCCATCCCGATAACCAGAATGATGCCGTCTCGAAACTTCCATTCATCGATCGCCTGCAGCGAAAGCTGCCCAAGCGGTTTTGAAACGGCGGTATTGGTAATCATACCAAGTTTGCCAAAGGATGAGCCGACGCGGATCTGGTGAGAATCGTTGGGACGGAAATTCACATCCGTTTCAAGCCGTAACGGCGCGTTTTGCCCCTTACCCAACTGACCGGCGATGATAATTTCCGTCGTGGAACCGACCGGCATCATGGACGCGAAGTTTACACCTGCGTAATTGCCCCGTCCCGAACTTGCAAAATATGTTTCCACCACGGCCTGGCTGCGCTTGTTGGGCGTTGCCGACTCGGAATCTTCTTGTTGATCTTGGGCCGTCGCAGTTGTCTCCGAGATCGGGGCCTTGCCCTCGTGATCCTGGTAAATGCTGCGCTGCATCTGCGCGTTACGATAGCGCCATTTGACACTGTTTCGGTCAGCCCGCTTTTCGGGAAGCGTGTTGCCGCTGCCGGCACGTTCAAGCCGGAAGCCGTAGACAAGATCCGCGGCGCGATTAACCTCAACATCGGAAAGCGTTTGGGGATTGAAACCCTGAGCGACCGCCAATACCGTGTAGGTGCCGGGCATTATCCTGACGATAAAGTTACCGTTAGCGGCCGAATGAACTTGTTTAAGAAGTGTCGAGGTGCCAAGGCGAAAGATCGCGACGGTTGCGTCGGCAATGGGGTTTTTGCCTTCATCACGGACGATGCCGCGAATGATCCCGAGATCGCCTCTATTTTCTATAGTTACATTGAGGGTGGACACCGCCGCAACCGGCGATGCCATCGCAAACAGAAACCCAGCCGCCATTAATGCCACTGCCGGAAGACTAAATAACTTGTTGGAAAAACCCATAAACTGAGGCTAGTACTAACGACTATCGTATTTTCTTAGTATTTCGCAAATGTGTCAAGCCTTTAATGAAGCCTGCTTATTCGCAAGTACGATGCTTTGACCTTGACAAAGTTTGCCCGACCGCTAAAATTGAAAATTGCCTTTGGGCATTCGGAGACGTGGCTGAGCGGCTGAAAGCGGCGGTTTGCTAAATCGTTGTAGTCTTAAAAACTACCACAGGTTCGAATCCTGTCGTCTCCGCCATTTCAAATCTGAGATATCGGATTTGGAATTGATGGATATTTTGGCTGTCAAATCGCTGATTTGATGGCCATTCGTCTTTTTGACCCTTTTTATGCGAAGGACGATCATTATCTATGGAGTTGCAATGGCCGCCCTCGTGGGCTTGCTCAAGCTGGTCGAGTATAAATATTTTGTCCGCGATATTCCGCTTGAGTTTTACGTCGGGCTCGTTGCGGTGCTATTTACTGCTCTCGGTATATGGGCTGGCCTGCGTCTGACCCGCCGCCGGGTGATCGATCTGGCTATTCCGTTCGAACTTGACGAAGTCAATCTGCGAAAACTAGGCATCAGCAAGCGCGAGCACGAAGTTCTCGAACTGATCTCAAGCGGCCTCTCGAATCAGGAGATCGCCGAAAAACTATTTGTTTCGACCAGCACGATCAAAACCCACGTGTCCAATCTTTTTGCGAAACTCGATGCCAGCCGCCGGACCCAGGCGATCAAACGGGCAAAAGAACTTCGAATCATTCAATAGTACTTTCGGATGATTCTCGCCCATTTCGCAAAATTCATACTTTTGGCTGATGTGCCAACTCGGACTATCCTTGTATCTTTGCCCCATAGCTAATCAGCTACAGGAGGAAAATATATGAAGAGAGTTGTATTAACATTTGGACTGATCTCAGGATTCATCATCGCGGGGTTTGTTTGGGTTACGACGATCCTCGTCGAGAGAGGCTCAATCGGATTTGAAAGATTGGAGATCGTCGGCTACACGACCATGCTGATCGCGTTGTCGGTCGTGTTCTTTGGCATCAAGTCTTATCGCGACAACTACGGCAACGGCAGCATGAAATTCTGGAAGGGTGTTCAGGTCGGCATCCTGATATCGCTGATCGCGGGCGTTATGTATTGGGGCGGTGCGATGTCGTACGGCCTCGCCAATCCGGGATTTGAGGACCGGTTTATGGCAAAGTTTACGGAGCTAAAGGTCGGTAAACTTGAGGCAAGCGGCGCTCCGCAGGCCCAGATCGACAGTGCCAAGAGCGAAGTTGCAGTGATGGAATCGTTGTTTAAGAATCCGGTACTTTTCTTCCTTGTTTGCCTGATGGAGATACTGCCGGTTGGGATTATCGTCACGCTGATCAGCTCAGCTCTCTTGCGACGAAAGGAACTATTACCCGCTCAACCGTCATAGCCCTACCTAGCCAAAATTGCGTTATCCGTTGTTTCGGGCGAAACTAATTGCTTATGACTGTAAGAGTTAGATTCGCCCCTTCACCTACCGGATATCTGCACATCGGTTCAGCCCGGACCGCTTTATTCAACTATCTTTACGCACGCCACGTCGGCGGAAAATTTCTACTTCGCATTGAGGACACTGATCTGGCGCGTTCGACCGAAGAGTCGACGCGCTCGATCCTCGACGGGCTTGCCTGGCTCGAACTCGGACACGACGAAGAGATCGTCTTCCAATCGGATAATGCCGACAAGCATCGTGCGACCGCCAAAAAACTGCTCGCCGAGGGCAAGGCGTATCGCGATTTCACGCCCAAGGCGGAGCCGTCTGACGGCAATGTAAAAGACGCGATCAAAGACCGTGCCCGCGCCGCCCAAGGCGAAAAGAACATGCGCGACAATCCGTATCGTGATCTTTCGAACGAAGAGAGCGATGCACGAGCAGCGGCCGGTGAGCCTTGTGCGATACGTCTAAAAGTTGCGGCGACAGGCAAAACATCATTCGAAGATCAGGTTTATGGCCTACAGGAACGAGACTACGCCGAAACCGAAGATTTGGTTTTACTAAGGTCTGACGGCCATCCGCTCTACAACCTTGCAGTTGTTTGCGACGACATCGAGATGGCGATCACGCATGTCATTCGCGGTCAGGACCATCTGACAAACACTCACAAACAGGTGTTGATTTACGAAGCACTAGGCATCGCGCCGCCCACGTTTGCGCATCTGCCGCTGATCATGGCCCCTAATAAGGGCAAGCTGTCGAAACGAAAACACGGCGAGGTTGTCTCGATGACGACCTATCGTGACGCGGGCTTTCTCGCTGCTGCATTTCGAAATTTCCTTGCGTTGCTTGGTTGGTCGGCGGGTGAGGAACGGGAAATATATTCGCTTGAGGAATTGATTGCAAAATTCACACTAGATGGCATCCATCGTTCGAATGCGGTTTTCAATTTCACCGAAAACGACGCGCGCAAATGGACCGACGACAAAGCGCAGTGGATGAACGCTGAATATATCCGCACAATGCCGATCGGCGAGCTGCTGCCCTTTGTAAAATCGGAGCTCAAATCCGCAAAACTCTGGCGAGAAGAATACGATCCCGACGGTAGGGCTCTGACCAGCTCGATCCCTTCGACCGAGAGCCAGATTTTCGAGCGGACGACCGACATGGCCGAGCGGCCCGAAAATATCGCCCTTGATATCCCCGAAATCGGTTCGCACGATTGGTACGTTCATACCGTCGCCCTCATTCGCCAGCGATTCTTCACGCTCAAGGACTTCTCGTCGCAGGGCCGCGCATATTTTAGCGAAGACTACGATTTCGACCCGGCAGCGATCGAGAAGAATCTAAACAAATTCCCCGACCTGAAAACCTGGCTCGCCGAACTCGCCGACCGCTTCGAAGCCGAGTTCCAAAGCTCCCCTCCTTACGAAGGAGGGGTGGACGCCGCTTTGGGCGGACGGGGTGGTTCTCTGCCGTTCAACGAAGCCAACATTGAAACTGTCGTCAAAGCCTTCACCGAAGAAAAAGGAACAAAACTCGGCGTCATAATGAACGGCGCCCGTACATTACTAACCGGAGTGGCCGTCGGCCCGTCGATGCTTTCTGTTTTTGAAACTTTGGGGCAGGAGAAATCGATTCTACGTCTGCGAAGTCAGTTCGCATGGAATACCTAGTCTTAAGAGCAAAAGGATATTGGCACCGGCACTGGTCTTTTAATGAACGGTGCCGCTACAAAATTAGCAACCGGAAAATCAATTGGCATTGACATCTGGCGAGCAGAAGACCTGTCGAATAACAGCGAGTCGACCGCTTTGAACAATGCCGATCTAGAAAATGTTCGAAACAAAATAGAAATACTTACGCAAGACGCGAGAAAGTTAAGCTTTGCGGATAATTCTTTCGACGTCATCCTTTCACAATTTTGCATTCACAACATTGAGAACAAATTCGAACAAGAGAAAGCTTGTTTTGAGATTGCCAGAGTCTTAAAACCAAACGGAACGGCTTTAATTGGAGACTACATTCCCACCCACACTTACGCAAAATATTTTGAAAAAGCAGGTTTGAAGGTTATAAGTTCGAAAAACTATTTAACAACCGCTTGCTCATTAACTTGGATAGTCGAAGCGACCAAACTAGTCAACTGATGGTAAAAACAGAAAATTTTGAACAGGTTGTAATTACCTCTAAAACGCAGTTAAGAGAGTGGTTGAGCCAAAACCATACTCAAAAAAAGGGCATTTGGTTGGTGACTTATAAAAAGCAGATAGCGGAAAAGTATGTTTCTTTACAAGATGTTTTAGACGAATTACTTTGCTTCGGTTGGATCGACGGGATAAGGCGAAAATTGGATGAAGGCCGAACGATGCAGCTCATTACACCTCGAAAGGTTGAGCATTGGACAAAAACCTATAAGGACCGTTACACCAAATTAGAGAGCAAGGGACTTATAGAAAATGCAGGACGTGAAGCAGTATTAAGATCTAAAGCAAATGGGCTTTGGAATTTCATGGATGACGTCGATGCTCTCATAAAACCTCTGGATTTTGTTGATTGCTTGAACGAGTACGAAAATGCCGCGGATAACTTCAACGCATTCGGAGCATCAAGCCAGCGTTTCATTTTGAGATGGATCAAGATAGCCACGACGCCCGAAACAAGGTCGAAAAGAATAAAACAAGCATCGGAGCTGGCCGATAAAAATCGAAAAATTCCGGGTTTGTAATGGTATACACATAGTCTGGAGGATCTAAGAATCAGCATGAAAAATCTTTTGATCATTACCTTATTTGTATCTCTATTTGTATCTCTATTTGTATCTCTGAATTTATCTGCTTTTGGACAAACGCCGAGGGCCAGGGACATCGGAGTACCGTTTGATGGAGATACAGGGAAATTCAATGCAATAACCGATGTATCGGGTGTTGAAGTCGGGTATAGCACTCTAATTTCCGGGCAGGGAAAAAATATCCGTGGAAAAGGTCCGGTACGGACCGGTGTTACGGCCATTTTACCCAGGGGTCGGAATAACAATCCCGTATACGCCAACTGGTATTCATTGAACGGCAATGGTGAAATGACCGGCACAACCTGGATCACCGAATCTGGATTTTTGGAAACACCTATCATGATTACCAATACAAATAGTGTCGGTGTCGTACGAGATGCGGTATTGAAATGGTTTGTAAAGACGGGTTGGTACAAAGAAGACTTTTGGTACACCTATCCGGTTGTTGCCGAAACATACGATGGTTTCTTAAATGACATTTATGGGTTTCATGTACAGGAGAGCAATGCCTATGAAGCATTAGAGACTGCAAAAACCGGATATTTAACGGAAGGTAATGTTGGCGGCGGTACCGGTATGATGTGTTTAGGGTTTAAGGGAGGAACCGGAACATCATCGAGGATCGTCAAGATTAAATATACGGTCGGCGTATTAGTTCAATCAAATTTTGGATCGAAAAAGAATTTAACAATTGCCGGTGTGCCAATAGGAGTGGAATTAAAGGACGTAAAGAATTATGAGTTAAAAGCTCCGCCGTCCTATCAACCTGGCGACGGCTCGATCATTGTAGTTGTTGCCACTGACGCACCATTATTGCCTCATCAATTAAAACGAATTGCGGCGAGGGTTCCCATTGGAGTCGGCAAGGTAGGCGGGCGTGGAGAGAATGGTTCAGGCGATATTTTTATCGCCTTCTCAACCGGTAACCCGAATGCTTTCAGCAGAGAAAATATAACGAAGGTTGAGCAGCTTTCTAACGATCAAATTAACCCTCTTTTTAACGCTACCGTCCAAGCAGTTGAAGAAGCAATAATAAACGCAATGGTGGCCGCCGATACGATTGTGGGAATTAACGGAAATAAAGCTTACCGACTTCCGCACAAATTAGTGATCGACTTACTGAAAAAATACAAAAGGATAAATTAGGATAAGACCCTTTGTCAGGTCATTTGGAATATATTCAAGGCCGATAAATAGAGATCGAACCTGATTCGAATCTTGGCTTTTGTTCCCGCTCCGCTTAAGAAATGAAGATATTTTTGAAAAAACTCATTCTCGGAAAGCCTGCCGTTGACGAACGGCCAACGACAAGCGCTTTTGACAAACGAATCAGGAACATCAAAGCGATCTGGAACAACGAGCAGCACAATGACATTGGGATCGAAAAAATACTACGACTCTTTTTGGCGATCTCTCAGTTCTTATTTCTTGGGACTTATATCAAGCAGATCTTTGGGAAATTAGGAATCGCCTACCAAGATCTATCAGTGGACTTTTTGGTGCTCGTGAAAGTTATTTTTCCTTTCACGATCCTTTACCTGCATTATCAGAACAGTGATGTCGTATTTTTCTTCTTAATGTGGTTTTTGGCCGAGACAATGCTCTATGTTCCGACGCTTATGTTTGCTTCGGACATCTTTTCCAGGCCGCGAAGTTACCGTCGGTCAATGCTGTTATTGTTCTTCAATTATATTGAAATTGTGTTCGGGTTCGGCGTTATTTATTCACGCGGCGATTACCTGAACAAACCATTCGAACATTGGTTTGACCCCATCTATTTCAGCATTGTCACATCAGCTACGATCGGATACGGCGACTTTTATCCTGTTACACCGATGGGAAAAGTTTTGGTAAGCATGCAGTCGATGTTAATTTTGATTTTCATCGTATTATTTATCAACTTTTATTCGAATAAGGTTGAGAGCAAAGGGTATTTTGATCACAACAACACAACGTAATATCAATATGAAAAATGATGAATTAGGGCTTTGGAACAAGGTCGCGTCGTTCGAGTTTGATAAGCCAAATATCAGTTTGACCTTTGCAAAACGGTTGGCCAAGGAAAATGGCATTTCCGACCAGTTTGCTAACCAAATTGTTGAGGAATATCGAAAATTTATTTTCTTGTGCTGCGTTTCGAAAGGCCAGATCGCACCTTCACATTTTGTGGATCAGGCCTGGCATTTACACCTGACGTATACAAGGTCTTATTGGGTCGATCTCTGCACCAACACAATAAAACGGGATCTACATCATAACCCGACCGAAGGCGGGAAAGCCGAAGATGCCAAATTTAAGAACCTGTATAGAGATACTTTGGAGCTCTATGAATCTTGCTTTTCAACCGCTCCGCCCGATGCCGTATGGCCGGCGGAGAACGGCGCACCTGAGAAGGGCTTCGATGGTATCGACAAGAGTAAGAATTGGATAATCCCAAAACCTAATTTTGCGTTTCCTAAACAGATCGGCTCACTTCCCATTGTTGCCGTAATATTCCTGGCCTTATTACTTGGCTGCACCGCCGATGTCGGATCAATTCCGTTAATACTTGTTGTCATTGTAATTATCGCTATAGTGGTTGCGGTATTTAGGAAGAGCAGGCGGACCAGCGGTGATAATAGTTCGGGCTGTAGCTCAGGTTGTGGCGGCGGCAGTGGTGGTGATTCGCACTCTCATTCACATAGCGGCGAAGGTGGCCATGCCGGCGACAGCGGTCATAGTGGAGACGGTGGTGACAGCAGCGATAGCGGTGGTGACAACAGCGATAGCGGCGGTGGCGACAGCGGCTGTTCTTCTTCGGGTTGCTCCGGAGGTTGTGGGGGCGGCGGAGACTGACAAATCCTCAACAACTAAGCCGCTAACCGCGTCATTCCGCAGCGATGATCTTTTCCCCGTGAATGTTGTCTGAGGTGGCTTTCTCGCGTCGGGCCAATACTAGGAACGGAAGTGCGATGACCTGAAAAACCGCACTTCCCAGGTACGATGCCGGATAACCCCAGACATCCGCGATCTTGCCCAAGGCGGGCTGCGACACCATGCCACCGGCCGAGTTGAACATGTTGTCTGCCGAAAGCACAGTTGCACGGTGTTCGGAGGGGACGATGCCGTTGACGTAGGACTGGCGGATCGGCCCGATTGCGGCGAACACGATCGACCACGCTGCGAGCAGCAATAACACCAACCAGAAATTACCTGCAATAGAGATCAATACCAGGGCCACCGTGCTAACGCCCATTCCCGCAATAAGGACCGACGTTCGGCGTTTGAATATCCTCCCTACGTACGGCACCAAAAATCCTCCGACTATTTGCGCACCGGCGACTATCGCGGCGGCTGCACCGGCGATCGCATAGCCTCCGGTTTTTCCGTAGAGCTGCAGCAGGAACGGCTGCATCGCGTAAAAGGCAAAGATCGCCACGCCTCCGCTAAACGGAGCCGACAACATCAGCCACCGGATCGGTGCGTTTCGCAGGCCAAAATTTACGGACGCCGAAACGACATCCTTCATTTCGCTGAAAATCGAGTCGCCCCGCTTCGGCGTAAACCCGTCGTCATGCATGAAGAAAAGCGCTAACAAAAACGTCACAGCAAGCGCGACTATCCTCATCAGATATGGAACCCCGAGATTTGTAAATTGGGCAACCAATCCTCCGGCAACGGTTCCGGTCAGCATTGCGATGCCGGTCGCGATCGAGCCTTTGGCGAACACACGATCCAGTTCACCGGTGTAACCCGACGCGACCAGGCCATCAACGAGCCAAGCCTCGGTCGCTCCGCTGAAAAATGTAAATCCGAGTCCCAACAGAAGAGAGACGAGTGCCCACGCCCACAGCGGGCCCTTGATCTGCCAGAGGAATAGATAAGCGAGTGTAGTGATAAACAGCGTCGCCGTCCCTAGGAGAAATGAAAGTCGCCGTCCGCGTGTGTCGGCAACGATGCCTGTCGGTATCTCGAAGATCATCTCGCCCGCGGTAAAAAAGGCATTTGCCGTAAATGTTTCGACAATGGTCAATCCCGCGTCGAGCAGGAAAAGCGTATTGATGCCCCAGATAAATGACGACGCAAACGTCGAAAGCAGCGTCAAGCTGACATATGTTTTTACGATCCTGCTGGCGGCCTGATCCATCTATATTATCTCGATCACTTTGCGTTTCACCGGCGATGACAGCACGATGGTCGTCGTAGTAATTCCGTAAGGCGTGAGGCGGTCGATCATCTCCTGGAGATGCTCGACCGAGGCAACGGCGACTTTCATGATAAACGAATCGCCACCCGTCCCGCGGTGGCATTCGAGCACCTCCTTAGATCCCTGGGCGACCTCGATAATGTGGCTGTAATCGACGCCCGTAATGCTCATCCGAACGAATGCAGTGATCGGTAGCCCCACCTTTGCCGTATCGATCTCGGCTCGGTAACCGGTAACGATGTGCGAGTCCTCGAGTTTGCGAACACGCTCGATGACGGCCGGTGTCGTCAGTCCGACACGACGACCGAGTTCGGCGTAGCTCGTTCGAGCATCTTCCTGTAGCTCCTTTAGCAATTTACGGTCAATTTCGTCGATCATAGCTGGGAACGCACGCGCGCCCTCGCGTGCAACGCCGGTTCGTCCGGCGTGATGGTTACAATTTCGTACAGGCCCGCCTGCCTTCAGACACTCAGCAGACACATAAACAATATGAACCATTGAAGCTAAATAAACTAATAATTTAAAGCAGTATTGCTGCATTAACATATATCCACCATTCAAAAATGTGATCGTTTCCATTAGAATTGTCTATTCTCAGATAACCCGAGTTTTGCACCGTGCATCTGAAAATATGGAAGGAGCCGCCCAACAAATGCTGACAGAAACCGTATCAACCACCGCGACCCTCGCCGATTTTGCGATCAAGAATTTCCGCGTCTCCGACGAGGAGCTGCCGGAGTTTCACGATCTGAAGTTCGAAAACATCAACGAGCTCCACATCGATCATCCCGGGGCTAACGACGCGGAGTATCGGGCACGCCGCGATTATATTGCCGTCTGCGCAAAGCGTTTTCGCGAGACGGGCGAGATCACTGACGTCGACTACAACGCCCGTGAACAGCGCGTCTGGCGTTACGTCGCCGAGGAGCTTGAGGAACTGCAGCAGCGTTATGCGACCCCGTTTTATCTCCAGGCGAAACAGGCCCTTGGGATCACTACCGATAAGATACCGCAGCTATCCGAGATGAATCGGCGTTTGAAGCAGCTTACAGGTTTTCGCCTCGCTCCGATCGAGGGCCTCGTCGAAACACGCGGTTTTCTGTCATGGCTCTCGTACCGCGTCATGCTCTGCACCCAATACATCCGCCACCATTCGCACCCGGCGTACACGCCCGAACCCGACATTGTCCACGAAGCCATCGGCCATATCCCGATGTTTACCAATCCGAACTTCGCCGACTTTTCACAGTTCATCGGCCACGGTGCACGCATCGCAAACGACAAGCAGCTTGAGGAATTGGGACGTCTCTACTGGTTCACGGTCGAATTTGGCCTCGTCGAGATCGAAGGCAATATAAAGGCATACGGCGCCGGCCTGCTCTCAAGCTTTGGCGAACTCGAACACGCATTTTCCGACGACGTCGAGCGCCGCCCATTCGACCTCGAACAGGTCATCAGTCACGAATACACCTACAGCGACATGCAGCCCGTTTTGTACGTCATCCCGTCGTATGCGCAGCTGAAAGAGGTTACGCGAAAATATATCGAGAGCTTTGGGAAGTAGACTGCTCTATAATGAAATTAAGTGGTAGATCGAAGTTCGGTAGTGAGTTTAGGCGCATTTGGAAGGGGCTATGATCACAGAAACAGACACAGCAATAGACACAAACGCAGCGGTCAAGAATCCGCTCGGCCTTAAGAAAATACATCACGTTGAGTTTTACGTTGGGAACGCGAAGCAAGCGGAGTTTTTTTATCGCAAGGCGTTCGGGTTTTCGCGGGCCGGGTATATGGGGCTGGAGACGGGTAACCGTGAGGTGACGAGTTATCTGCTGCGGCAGTCGAATATCAATTTCATATTGTCGACGCCGATGTCGCCGGAGCATCCGGGCTCGGAGCACATCAAGCAGCACGGTGACGGCGTTCACGATATAGCGTTTCAGGTTGAGGATGCCGATCACGCATTTCACGAGGCGGTAAAGCGTGGAGCGACGCCGGTAGAAGCACCGCACGACCACGGTGACGAGAACGGATCGGTTCGCCACGCTTCGATCGCGACGTACGGCGATACGATACATTCGTTCCTCTCATACGAGCGTGCCGATCGCCCAAGTCTCAGTAGCCCCGGTGTCAGTAGCCCGCACGCAAGTAAGGGCACGACTGGTAACGGCTCGACCACTGCATCCGCTGTCACCACCGCTCCAGAACACGAGCGGGGCCCGAATATCTACGGCGGGGTTTTCCTGCCCGGATTTGTGGAACAAAAAGTCGAAGGCGACCCGACCGGCATAATGCTGGTCGATCACATCGTCGGCAACGTCGAGCTGGGGCAAATGACCAAATGGTGCGACTTCTACCGCGATGTAATGGGCTTTTTCCGCTACATCACATTTGATGACAAGGACATCTCGACCGAGTATTCGGCCCTGATGTCGATAGTAATGTCGGACGGCGGGCACAATATCAAATTCCCTATCAACGAACCCGCGATGGGCAAGGGCGGCAAATCACAGATCCAGGAATATATCGAATTTTACCGCGGAGCCGGTGCTCAACATATCGCCCTTCTCTGCCGGGACATCCGCTCGGCCGTTACAAAGCTGATGGAAAATGGTGTTGAGTTCCTGTCGATCCCCGACACGTACTACGATGATCTGTCGAGCCGCGTCGGCGATATCGACGAAGACATCGAGAGCCTAAAAAAACTCGGCATCCTCGTCGACCGCGACGACGAAGGCTACCTGCTCCAGATCTTCACCAAACCTGTCGAAGACCGCCCGACCGTTTTCTACGAGATCCTCCAACGAAAGGGCTGCAAAGGTTTCGGTAAGGGTAATTTTAAGGCACTCTTTGTCTCGATCGAGGAAGAGCAGCGACGTAGGGGAAACCTGTAAGATCGCAAATATGATTCAGTCGGAGGTTTTATATAAAAGAGCGGATCTGTCGGAATTGAAGGCATTGCTAAAGGTTTTTGGAGATGCCTTTTATGAACCTGCGACATATCAGGAAGCCGTTCCTTCTGACAAATATTTGCTTTCATTGATAGATAGCCGTGAATTTATTCCCGTCGTGGCTTTGATCGACGGATGTGTGGTTGGCGGATTGGCGGCCTATGTTCTAAAGAAATTTGAACAGGAACGCTCGGAGATCTACATCTATGATCTCGCCGTGGATGAACCCTTCCGCCGTCGTCACATCGCGACGGGCTTGATAGATAAGCTTCGTGAGATGGCTCGTGAACTTGGTTCGTGGGTGATCTACGTTCAGGCAGACCATGGCGACGATCCGGCGATAAAGCTCTACGAATCACTCGGTCAGCGTGAGGAAGTGCTGCATTTCGATATAATGCCATAGATGAACAGACGAGAGTTTATGGGTTTTGCGACGGCCGGATCGATTGCCGCGTTGACGGAATCACGGGCGTTTTCCCGGACTCCAGCGTTTGAAACCAGGCGTCCGGCTATTGGTGACCGAAAGTTCACGAGTTCATCTGTTGAGAAACAGATCATAGATGTAAAATCACGAATTGCCGATCCCGAAATCTCCTGGCTCTTCGAAAACTGCTATCCAAATACTCTCGACACGACCGTTTTTACGGGTACGCGGGACGGCAAGCCCGACAGTTTTGTTATAACCGGCGACATTGACGCCCTGTGGCTCCGCGATTCGACCGCTCAGGTAACGCCTTATCTCCCGCTTGCCAAAACCGACGAAAAGCTGCGGCTGCTCATTCGTGGATTAATTCACAGGCAGGCATATTGCATCTTACTCGATCCGTATGCCAATGCTTTTTTGAAAGACCCAAATGGCAAGGGTTGGGACGACAAACCAGCGAACAAACCGGGCGTTCACGAGCGCAAGTGGGAGGTTGATTCGCTTTGTTATGCGATCCGACTGTCGTATCAATACTGGAAAACGACGGGCGACGTATCGCCATTCGACAGCGAGTGGGCCGACGCAATGCGGTTGATTCTCAAGACTTTTCGCGTCGAACAGCTAAAGGACGGCCCAAGCCCGTATCGATTCATACGACGAACGACCGATATGTTTGACGCACCTCCATTTCAGGGCGAGGGATATCCAGCCAAACCGTGCGGGATGATCCGCTCGGCGTTTCGCCCGTCGGACGATTCGACTATTTTCTCTTTTCTCGTGCCTTCAAATATGTTCGCCGTTGTCGAGTTGCGGCATCTGGCTGAGATGTTTGCCTCGAACGTAAAGGATGCGGCCTCGGCCGCTGATTGTCGTGCGATGGCCGACGAGATCGAGCGGTCGATAATGCTCAATGCGATCGTCAAGCATGACCAATTCGGGTTGATGTTCGCGTACGGGATAGACGGTTACGGCAACCGGCTGTTGATCGACGATGCCAATGTACCGGATCTGCTGTCGATACCGTATTTGGGATTTCGGCCGGCGAGCGATGCAGTTTATCAAAACACTCGGCGGTTCGTCTTGAGCGACTCGAATCCGTACTTTGCACGCGGAAAGGCCGCTGAAGGCATAGGCAGCCCGCACACGGGCAAGCGCTCCATATGGCCGATCGGATGACGATGCGTGCCCTGACCTCGGTCAACGACGGCGAGATCGCCAAATGCGTGGCAATGATCAAAGCGACCCACGCCGGCACCGGCTTTATGCACGAATCATTCGACCCCGACGATCCAGCTAAATTTTCAAGAAAATGGTTCGCTTGGGCGAATACGTTGTTTGGGGAATTGATCGTGAAGCTCGATGCGGAACACCGAGTCCTGTTAAGCTGATTTAGTTCGACAATGCAGCAGAATCAACCATAGGAGCGAGGACAAAATGATGAAATTTATGAGAGCTAGATTGGAGCGATCATCGCTATTTTTGATCATAGGGTTCATCTTTGTAACCGTTTCCGGCTGCGGAGCTCAGGTGATCAATGACAGCAAAAACAGCGGAGCACTGTCCGACGTTGTTGGAAAGGTCGAATCCGTTGGGGCGATGTCCACAAAACGAGCGGCCCATACCGCGACACTTCTGCCAAATGGCAAGGTCCTGATCGCGGGCGGATTCGTTAGCGGCGGCCGAAGCCTCGCGACCGCTGAATTGTATGACGCGGAACGTGGAAGCTTTGTATCGATCGGAAACATGACAGCCGCGCGTGCGGGTCACACGGCGACATTGCTACCAAGCGGCAAGGTTTTGATCGCAGGTGGGTATGACAAGGATTATCTGAATTCAGCGGAAATTTTCGACCCTGCGACCAACAGTTTTATCGCGACTTCAAACCTCGTTATTCACCGAAGCGAACATACGGCTGTGAGGCTAAACGACGGCAAGATCTTGATCGCCGGCGGCGTCGGAACAGGCTGGACATTTCTGTCAGGGGCAGAAATATATGATCCGGTCACAAGCAGGTTTTCCGCCACGGGTTCGATGTCAACCCCGCGCGAATCCCACACCGCAACTCTCCTTAACGACGGACGCGTGCTGGTTACCGGCGGCCATAAGGATAGACGCGAAAACGTGACAATCTATCGAAGCGCAGAAATATTCGATCCCGCCACGCAGCGATTCTCGCCGACCGGCGACCTCACCGTAAAACGCCATAAGCATGAGGCAACGCGGCTTCCGGACGGTCGAGTTTTGATCCTTGGCGGTTCGGATGAGCGTGATGGCGGAGGTGCTTATAAAAATGCTGAGATCTTCGACCCGGCGAAGGCTACCTTTTCACCGGTCGCAAACAATATGAACACCGCCCGCTACAAATTGCA
>JBBRSH010000032.1:0-38731 GCA_038245555.1 Pyrinomonadales bacterium
GGCCGTTCGTGAGCCGGGTGACCGGGCAAAGATCGCGGTTTCGTCAAATGAGAAGGATGTCGACCCGGTCGGAGCCTGCGTCGGAATGAAAGGCTCGCGCGTTCAGTCGATAATTAAAGAACTGCGAGGCGAAAAGATCGACATTATTGAGTGGTCGGATGAGCCGTCCGTTTTTGCGGCTAACGCTCTTTCACCTGCTAAAGTGTCGCAGGTTCGAATTACGGATCTCACGAATCGACAGATGGAAGTGATCGTAGGCGAAGATCAGCTTAGTCTGGCCATCGGCAAGAAAGGGCAAAACGTTCGGTTGGCGGCCCGCCTTGTCGGCTGGGACATAAAGATCGTCAGCGAAGAGTTGCTGAAAAAAGAGATCGCCTTGCAAATGGGCAAAATGATGGCCTCGGGTGAGGCGGTTCCGGTTACTGCTCTAGAGGGTGTGAGTGCTCCGCAGGCTGAAACTTTGGCGGAGAAAGGAATTGAAGACGTCGAGGCACTGGCCGCAACATCCGTTGACGACCTGGTGGACTTCCTCGACGTGAGTTTGGATGAAGCCGAACGGATCCTTGAATCTGCAAAGTCCATAGTCGAGGCTAAGAATGCCGAGATCGTGGGTGAGGACGGCGAAGTCGCTGAACCGGACGAGGTAGCGGGTAGCGAACCTGTTGAATCGGAGGCGGCTTCCGACGGCGACAAGGAAAGCGAAACGCCTGCCGAGAATGAAGTTGAAGACGAAAGCGGCTCCACGACCGAGGAGACGAAGTGACGTCACAAACGGTAATACTGCCGAAGTTTGAACCTTTATCGCTTTGATGAAAAACGAAGCGATAAAAGGGATGTTTCTGGGATTTGGTTACGACTTTATAGATTATGTCAATTCGAAAATCCGTTCGAATCTACGATCTGGCACGCGAGCTAAAGCAAGATACAAAGCGCGTGATGGAAGATCTGCGCCGTGCGGGAGCGGATGTTAGTGTTGCGTCGAATTCAGTCAGCGTTGAATTTGCGGAAAAGGTACGAAACAAGTATTTTCCTAAGGCCGAGATAGCTCCAAAACGAGCCATCAAGGTCATAAAGGCAGCACGAAAAGAAGATTCACCGCTCGTCGAAGAGGTGGTGTCAGTCGCAGAGGCGGAGATACCGATCGAAGTGCCGGCGGAGATCGTCGAGCCGCCACCAATCATCGAGACCCCGGTCGAGGCCGCTGATGAAGTTCCTCAGGAAGCCGCTTCGAGTGCGGTAAAAGTCAAAAAGCTTGTTGTTTCCAAAGTCAAACCAGCGGCCGTTGAGGTTCCGGTGGTCGAGGCTGCTCCTCCTGCTCCGGAGATCGTCGAAAAAACTGAAGTATTCCCGGTTGAAGAGATCGTGGCAGAAGAGGTGGTTGCAGAAATGCCGCCAGAAACTCAACTGTCGGAGATCGAACAGTCCCCAGCAGTCGTTCGGCCCAGCGGTACAACCGTAAAAACGCTTACTCTAACGAGGGCGTCGATCGAAAAGGGCATTAAACCGGGTGATAAACTCGTAACCGACGCTCCGACGAAGACCGGCAGATTGATCGGTGATCAGCGGCCAGCAGATCCGCGCGGACGTCGTCCGGAATTTAGGGGAACGCCGGGCGAAACCGCTGCTCCTCAGATGACCTATACGCCGCCTGCGGACCAACGACGCAGGCCCGGCCGCTCTGGTGGTCGAAAGGGGAGGGACGATAAGGGAGGCCGATTCGCCGAACGCGATCAGGACGCTCCGCGGCAACGGTCCATCGAGGAGCGTATTCTCGATCAGGTCGGAGCATCCTCGGAAGGCGGGCTGAAGGCGGTTCGGCTTACGGACGGTGCGACCGTTCGTGAGTTCGCCGAGGCCTTAGGGATAACTCCTCGAGACATTGTTCAGCTTTTGATCAAACGCGGCGTTTTTGCGACCCTGAACCAACCGATCGGCGAGAAAATGGCGATCGAGATGGCGACGGAGTATGGTTTCGACCTCAGCTTTGTGCCGTTTGAGGAGATGGTGATCGAGCAGGAGTTCGAGGAACTCATTGCTGCCGATGCCGATGATATTGAATTGACAAGGGCACCTGTTATCACAGTAATGGGCCACGTCGATCACGGTAAGACCTCGCTGCTTGATGCGATCCGCTCGGAAAAAGTCGCTGAAGGCGAGGCGGGAGGCATAACTCAGCACATCGGAGCCTACAGTGTCCTTGTGCCGAATTCTGACAATCCCGATGAGCCTCGACGTGTCGTGTTTTTGGACACGCCGGGCCACGAAGCGTTTACGATGATGCGAGCACGCGGTGCCAAAGCTACCGACATCGTGATCCTCGTAGTTGCGGCCGATGACGGAGTCATGCCGCAAACGATCGAAGCTGTTGAGCATTCAAAAGCGGCCGGTGTTCCGATCATCGTCGCGATCAACAAGATCGACAAACCGGATGCAAATCCAGACAAGGTCAAACAGGGTCTGGCGGGCCTCGGCCTCCAGCCGACCGATTGGGGCGGCGATACCGAAATGGTTCCCGTTTCGGCGAAAAAGCGTGAAAATCTGGATACTTTGCTTGAAACGGTGCTGCTCCAGGCGGACATCCTCGCCCTTACAGCCAGTCCGACACGTCGAGCGTCGGGTGTTGTGCTCGAAGCGAAACTCGATAAAGGCCGCGGTGCGGTCGCGACGGCTCTCGTTCAGCAGGGCACATTAAAGGTTGGGGATCCGTTTATTGTTGGACAGTTCTATGGCAAGGTACGTGCGATGTTCTCTGATATCGGCGAACCCGTTACCGAGGCGGGACCGGCGACTCCGGTAGAAGTGCTTGGACTGCAAGGGGTGCCGCAAGCCGGCGACACCTTCCAGGTAGTCTCTGATATCGACAGGGCTCAGACAATTGCAAACCAACGACAAATGCACGCACGGCAAGCCGCCATGCTCAAGACGACCAAGCGAGGGATAGAATCCCTTGGACAGGCGGAGATCAAAGAACTGCTGGTCATTTTAAAGGCGGACGTTCAAGGTTCAGTCGAAGTTTTGAAAGGAACTCTCGAAAAGCTCTCGACCGATAAGGTCAAGGTTCGTGTGATCCGCGCGGGTGTTGGAGCCATCGCGGAATCAGACGTGTTGCTTGCTTCGGCTACGCAGGTCGATGATGTTTCGACCGCGGTCGTGATAATCGGATTCAACGTCAGACACGAGGCTCGCGTTGCCGATATCGCCAAGCACGAAGATGTCGATATTCGACTGCATTCGATCATTTACAAGGTCGAGGAAGAGATCAAAGCCGCGATGATCGGCATGCTCGACGCTATCGAGAAGGAAGTTATTCTCGGTAAGGCCCAGGTTCAGGAGATCTTTAAGGTGTCCAAGATAGGAACCATTGCGGGTTGTCGCGTCATTGACGGCGTAATTAAAAGGCAAGCAAAGGCCCGTTTGATCCGCGATGGAGTAGTCATGTGGGAAGGGGATATTGCCTCGCTCAAACGCTTTAAGGAAGATACCAACGAGGTCAAAAATGGATTCGAGTGCGGCATAAGCCTCGTCAATTTCAACGATCTTAAGATGGACGATCAGATCGAGGCGTTTATTATCGAGAGGACAGCAGCGACTGAATTGTAAGGTTATGCGTCGTCCGGAAAAATTTGCCGAGGCGTTGCGCGAGGAGATCGCGGAGGTTGTCGGGTTCGAACTGAATGATCCGCGGGTCGTTTCATCCACGGTTACCGAAGTGATAATTTCAGGCGACATGCGGGATGCCAAAGTATTTGTATTTATCCAAGGCAACGATACTGAGGTCAATGAGGCTCTTAGTACCTTGAAGCGTGCGTCGACTTTCGTCCGGCAGCAGGTCGCGATGAATTTAAATCTTAGGCATGCTCCACATCTGCATTTTGTACGGGATACGGCAGAAGAAAATGCATCCCGTGTTAGTTCGATCCTTGACAGGCTTGCCAACCAAGGAGAATTTGATGAAAGGAAGGATGATCTGAGTCGAGATAGTTGAATCGAAAAAATGGATTTCTGCGTAGCTTGGTAGTTTTTAACTATTAGCAATTCAAATCTGAACCAGATCTCAAAGGGCCTTAGTGTTAAGTCAAGTAGTAGAGTTAATTGAAAACAAGAGCAATTTTGCGATAACCACGCATATCAAGCCTGACGGCGATGGCGTGGGTTCATCTCTCGGGCTTTGCTGGCTGCTGAATTCTCTTGGAAAACGTGCTGAGGTCGTGGTCCACGGTGATATCCCGCCGTCATACCACAGCCTTCCCGGTGCGGATAAGATCCGCAATATTACGAGTATCGACAAAACGTTCGATGCGGTTTTTATTATCGAATGCTCAGACATCGATCGTCCCGGTATCGCAGGGCTTAAGGATGAATTCACGGTCAATATCGACCATCACGCCACCAGCGAGCATTACGGGACGATAAACTGGATCGATTCGACGGCATCGGCGGTCGGTGAGATGATCTATAATCTCTGTAAGGCGATCGGCGGCCGGATCACCAAAGAGATCGCGGAGTGCGTCTACATGGCGCTTGTCACCGACACTGGTTCATTTCACTTCCCCAATACATCCGATCGAACATTAAAGGTAGCTTCAGAACTGATTCGAGCAGGGGCCAGGCCGGACGCGATCGGCGAAGCCGTGTACGCCAATTATCCCTGGTCTCGAATAGAGCTGATGAGGCAGGTCCTATCGACAGTCAATCGTGACGAGTCCGGCCGTATTGCCTGCCTGCGACAGACGCTGAAAATGCAAGATGTATCAGGTGCGGTCGATGGCGACAACAGCGGATTCGTAAACATTCCTTTGGCCGCGAAAGAAGTGCTGGCGGCCGTCTACATGCGTGAGGTCGGGCCAGATAAATACCGCGTCAGTCTTCGGTCAAAAGGCGACATAAATGTCGCAAAAGTAGCGGAATTGTTCGGCGGCGGCGGCCATAAGAATGCTTCGGGCTGTTCCGTCGAAGGCAGTTGGGACACCGCCGAAAGCTCGCTCGTAGAAGCTGTCCTCGAAGCTGTAAAACGGTCGGATAAATACAAGGTCAACCAAAACGGCAACGGCAAGCCTTCGGCTTAGGAAAAATAATTTTAAGGATTGAAGGGGCAGTAGAAATTGAGACTTCGCAGCGGTTGCCGCCAGTCCCAACTACTGCCATAATTTTTTGCAATGACCGAACCGAACGCGAAGCGCTACAAATGGCGTCGCTTAGATTATCGCGAAAATACCAAAGGCCTGCTGATGCTTAACACAGGCGATGGCAAGGGCAAGACGACAGCCGCGATCGGGCTGATGGTCCGTGCCGCCGGGCGCGAATTAAAATGCTGCATGATCCAGTTCATGAAGGCAAAGACCGACCGTTACGGTGAACATGAATCGTTGGAAAAACTCGGCATCGAGGTTCACACAATGGGTGACGGATTTACCTGGGATACCAACGACAAAACACAGGATATCAAGACATCCGAGGAAACGTGGTCACTCTGTGTCGAAAAGATGCGGAGCAGCGAATACGAGCTGCTTGTTTTTGATGAGCTGTTGTATGTTCTGAGCTACGGTTTCCTGGACATCGACGCTGTGATCGACGAGATTCGCTCGGTTCGGCAAAAACAGCCGCACGTGCACTTGGTTCTGACCGGCCGAAATGTGGATTCCGCACTGGCCAAAATTATCGACGAGGCTGACCTTGTTACCGAGATGACGGAGATCAAACATCCGTTCAACGCCGGGATATTTGCGCAGCAGGGAATTGAGTTCTAGTCTTGGACCACGGGCACTCTGCCCACAATCACATATACCGCGACAAACCTAGATGAAACATACCGTCGACAAACGAAAACCATCCGGAATCGTCGATTACATCTCGCTTGCTTTGACGACCTTTGGCGTTGGATATATCCCTGGAGCTCCGGGCACGTATGGTTCGGCAGTGGCGGTGGCGATCTATCTGATCCTTACTGCCTTCGCAACTCCCTTCTACGTATTTTTTTCCTTTCACGGCGAGGTTTCTCCACCTCCGTACTTTTATGCATGGGTTCATGCCGTGGTTGCAGTCCTGTTGTTCCTCTTGTGTCTCACGGGAATTTGGGCATCAGACCGTTCGATCCCGCTCCTTGGCAACGAAGACCCGTCCGAGGCCGTCGTTGATGAGGTCATAGGCCAACTAATTACATTTTGTTTTGTGCCTTTTGGCGTGACCTGGCCCTTTATCCTCGCTGGATTTTTATTTTTTCGGCTTTTCGATATCTGGAAGCCGTACCCAATAAAGGCTTTTGAGGATCTACGTGGAGGCCTTGGCATTTGTGCGGACGATATCGTTGCCGGAGTTTACGCGGGCATTTGCTTGTGCATTGCGTATGCAGTCTATTTAGTAATATGAATTACCACGTTTTGCCCGGCGATTCGATCGCCACCGAATTTAAGAAAACTGACATTGGCGGCGAGACTATCATTTGCCGTGAGGTTTTGGCCGTAGGGCCGGTCGACGCCGAAAATCTTGCCGAGTTTTGGGATCAGCGTGCCCGCTTTATACACGCCGCTTATGGCGAAGACGAGATCGAATACCACGACAGCGTCGCTGACGGACTCGCAAAACTTCTCGACGTGGACGAGGGTGCAGAAGTAAATCTCTGGTTTGAATATGAACTGTTTTGCAGCGTAAATCTGTGGTTCTGCCTTTCGTTGCTGGCCGATAGCGGTGCGACCGTCTATCGCATCGAACCGATCGGTCTCGACCAAGCCGATCGATGGGACGGTTTTAGTAAATTTGATGCTGACGATCTCAAGGCTTGTTACGAACTCCGTGCCGAATTGAAAAGTGAGGATATCGAACTCGGCCGCTCGCTTTGGAATGCCTACCGCTACGGCGACCACGCGGCCCTCGATGAACTCGCCAAGCAAGGATCGCCGGGCTTTCCGCATCTAAGAGAGGTTGTCGCGGCAGCGGTTGTTCAAGAAGTCGTGCCGCTCGAAACGGTCAAGGCGATCATTGCCGGCGGCGAGACGGATTTTGGGAAGATATTTGTTGAATTTAAGAAGCGAGCCGGCGTGTACGGCTACGGCGATCTACAGGTCGAAAAGATCATCGATAAAATTTCGCACAGCGGGAAATAACTTACCTACTGGCTACTCATTGTTTGCGGTTATTTCGTATCGTCAGACACGCTCAGATCCTCATTCTTTTGAAAGATCCACCCGTGGCGCCAAAAATAGACAAGCAATACGACCGTGATCACGCCCATCGCTATCAGGGTGTAGTAATAGCCGTGATCCGTCTGAAGCTCCGGCATGTTCTTGAAATTCATCCCGTAGATGCCGGCGATCAGTGTAAGTGGCAGGATTATGGCTGAAACGACGGCAAGCGTTTTCATTACGTCGTTGATCTTATTGTTAACGACCGCGAAGTGTATTTCGAACAAGCTTCCGACAAGATCGCGGTAGTTCTCGGCGAGGTCCGAGATCCGCAACAGATGGTCATGAACGTCTCGGAAGAAGGGCAGCGTTGTTGCAGGTATCTGCGGAAATTCGCCGTGTGACATGCGGTAAAGCACCTCTAGCTGCCGGGACGAGATTCGTTTCATAAGGGCGACGCTGCGGCGGAGATTCATTATGTCCTCTAGTATCAGCGTGCTGCCGCGTTTCATTCGAAGCACTCGCTCCTCAAGAACGCTTATCGACTCGTCCACTTCGTCGACGACCGGCATATACATGTCGACGATCTTGTCCAGTATCTGGTGGAGCAGGTATGCAGCTCCGCGTTCGCAGGCAAACGAGCTGCTTAGTACTTGCTGTTTGACGTCGACGATGCTCGTGAACTGTTCGCGGTGAAACGTGACAACAAAGTTTTTGCCCAGATACCCGTCGAGTTCCTTTGTTACGAAGTTCGTTGGACTCGTCTCGTCAGACTTAACCGAGTGAACGATGAAATAAACATAGTCTGGAAATCCCTCGATCTTCGGCTGGTTGCGTGTTTCGATACAGTCTTCGATCGTCAGATAGTGAAACTTGAAGTCATTTTTCAACACATCTTCCGCGAGAGCGATGTCGTCGGGCGTCTCTCCCCGAAGGTCGACCCAAACTACATTTTCATCGTCTGCGAGGAAATCGGCTAATAATTTGCGATCCGAGATCTGTTCGATGCACTCAGCACCGGGTCGATAAACAAACATTTCCATCCCGTTGTCCATATATAGTCTCCGAAACGTAGAGCGTTAGTGTCCGATTATCGCATCGCTGGATTACTCCGACAATTGCCGTGAGTCATTGATTGAAATACGCCGACACAGGTAAAATCTAGACAATGACTGAAATCGAATATATGTCCGAAGCGGACATCCACGCCTTTGGAGTAGAGATCGTGAGCAAGAAGCTTCAGGAGGGTGACTGGGTCGTGGAGTCGGCCGATGTGTTTGCCGACCGCTCTACGCATCCGCAGATCGTAGCTCACAAAGACAGCGAAATAGGCTTTTTTGTTGTTCGGACGGACATGTATCCGAACCGGGGCCGTATCGAGGGGGAGGAAGTCTTTCAAACCTTGGTTCATCACGCCAACGAGCACGGTGCGGGATGTTACTTCGCAAGCGTCGGCCTCGCGAACTCTGAGGGAAAGTCCGAGGAAGAAATGTCCGTTCCGGTAAAAGGCGTTGGATACAACGTAACGTTTGACGGGCTCGTCAAAATGGAACTGCCCGACCAGGCCGCATCATGAACAAAACCCGCCTTGAGGCTTTTTCCGACGCAGTGATCGCGATCATTATGACTGTAATGGTCCTCGAACTGAAAACGCCGCATGGACCCCACCTGGATTCATTGGCCCCGCTGCTGCCAACATTCATTGCCTATATCGTTAGCTTTGTCTATTTGGGGATCTACTGGAATAACCATCACCACTTGCTCCAGGCAACACGCCGGGTAAACGGCAAAGTCCTTTGGGCAAACCTTCACCTGCTATTCTGGCTTTCGTTGATTCCGTTCGCGACTAGCTGGATCGGCGAAAACCATTCAGAATCGCTTCCTACGGCGATCTACGGAGGCGTACTACTAATGTCCGGGCTCGCCTATACTATCCTTCAAAACAAACTGGTCCACCATACCGATGGTGAAAACACGCTCCTGCGTGGAGCGGTTGGCCGAGATCTGAACGGAAAGCTTTCGCTCGTTCTCTATCTCGTGGCGATCGGATTAGCGTTCGCCGGGCCGCATACTTCACAGGTTATTTATGCGGCGGTTGCACTAATGTGGTTCATTCCAGATCGACGGATCGAAAAGGCATTTGAACCCGAGAAAAGCACGAGCGAACCATCCTAGGTTTGATCTGGCGGCCAATACTTTTGATAGCTCTTTACGCCGTCGAACCACCCCTTCCAAAGATCATTCGATATAGAAAAAGCAGGATAACGGCTCCAAGTATCGACATAATCCATCCCGCCGAATAGTTTGAACTGGTGAACGGCAACATTCGATGAAAAATAGTTCCAACAAATGCTCCGCCGATCCCGAGTAATGCTGTAAGGAACCAACCGAGAGCTCCCGCAGGAAAATTCTCTTTACCGGGCAAGAGAAATCGAGCGATTACGCCAACGATCAATCCGCCGATCAATTGAAAAATGATTTCAAACATAAATTTCTCCTTATTTCGAATAACTTAAAGTTAGCTAATCATTAGCATCAGTCGACCAAAATATCAACACTCTGCTTTTAATCAAACTACGAACGAGTGATAACTAAAGTTCCTAAAATGGCAACGCAAAGGCATCGGTGCTCCACTGTGAATGTCCCGATCAACTCCTATGGCTGACGTATCCATTTCCATACTTCGGGTATCGTTGCCCGTTTGCCGTACATTAACATCCCGATGCGATAGACACGGGACGCAAGCCAAACGAGGGCGACTATGGCGATACCGTTTAGAACGAACGCCAACGCGATCTGCCAGAACGGCGGCATCTCAGCGAGTATACGAACCGGCATAGTTATAGGCGCAAGGAATGGTAAGATCGACACCCAAAACGAGATATTTGAATTGGGATCCCGGATCACCATAAAGCTAAACAAATAGCCAGTGACCAGGATCAATGTGACGGGCAGAGCAAATTGGCCCCCTTCCTGAACGCTCGTGACCATTGAACCGATCAGCGCGTAAACTGACGCAAAGATGAAATATCCGAGCAAGAAGAAAACGAGAAAATAAACGATCATCAACGGCGATATTTTGGGGAGCGATTTAAGTATTGTTGCTGAATCGCCCTGGGTCGAGACGTAACCGAGAGCGGCACCAAGTGAACCGACCCAGATGGCGAGTTGAGACAGCCCAGCAAGGCCGACGCCAACCAACTTACCGAGCATTAACTCGAACGGTCTGGCTGATGAAAAAAGTATCTCTGCGATCCGGGTATCCTTTTCTTCGACGACCGCTCCCATTATGACTTGACCGTAAATAGCCAGCGTAATGTAGATCATAAGGCCAATGGCGAACGAGGCTGCCATGACCATGTCGCTATTTGTCTCCTGGCCTTTTTCGTCCAGGCCTTTTGAATCGAACTCTATGTCGCGGCTCAGCGCCTTGACCTCGGATTCGCTGATCCGAGCGTCGGTCAGCCTTTGCGAACGAACCGCTTGGTTCAAAGCCTCTTTAAGTGTGTCGTTTGTGTTGAAGTCACCGCCCTTTCTTGACCGAAATTCAAATACTTCGGTTGCCGTCGCGATGTCGGCGGGAATTATCAGGTATGCATCGATCGATCCCGCCTTGATGTCGGCCAGGAGCTCTGTCCGGATCTGCTCCAGGGTTTTTCCAGCCGTATCGAAGTCAACGAATTCGAATGGGGCCGCAAACGCCCCAGTTCCGCGTTGGGTAGCTGGCTGACCTGGAGAACTGGGGCCTTTGGCTTGTTTGGCCGCCTCGGACGCCCGTGCCGCGATCATTTCGTGTGAAAGATTGTCCTTTAGCCGAGGCAGGATCTTGCCGGTCGAATCGATGACGCTGATCCGAGTTGCCTCACCCTTGAGTGAAAAAATGAAAGCCGGTATCACGCTGAACGCCACCAGGATCAGCGGCAGCACGAAGGTTCCGATGAGGAAGGCCCAGCGCAGAACGATCTTCTTATACTCGTGCCTGACGACCGCGAAAAACTTTCTCATTCCGAGCCTCCTACCTGTTCAAGAAAGATATCATTGAGACTCGGCTCTTTTAATTCGAACTTGCTGACGGTCGCCCCTGCATCTATGAGCCGGTGCAAAAACTGCTGAGAACTGACGCCGGAAACAAGCTCGATCTCCGTTTCGTCGGAATGTACCACGGACCGGGCGACAAGCGACGTGTCGTTGACTACGACCTCTCCGCCTACAACCCTTAGAGCGATTAAATTCTTTCCGTAACCAGCTTTAACTTCCCGCAGGCTGCCAGACACAACCTTTTTCGATCTATTGATCAGCAGGATGTCATCGCACAGTCTTTCGGCGGTTTCCATGAGATGGGTCGAAAAAATTATTGTTTTCTCCTTGGTTTTGAATTCCGACATGATGTCGATCATAAACTCGACGTTTACCGGATCGAGACCTGAAAATGGCTCGTCCAGGATCAGTAGGTCCGGGTCGTGGAGAACGGTCGATATGAATTGGATCTTTTGCTGCATTCCCTTTGAAAGATCCGTGGTCTTCTTGTTTTTCCACTCCGATAACTTCATCCTGCCGAGCCAGTGATCGATCCGAGTGTCCGCGTCCGATCGGGCAACATCCTTCAATGCGGCAAAATATCGGAGCTGATCGACGATCTTCATTTTCTTGTAAAGTCCACGCTCTTCAGGAAGATAGCCGATCCGATCCTGAAGTTTTGCGGACATCTGCTGGTCGAAAAGCTCGATCTTGCCTTTATCCGGCCCAGTAATGCCGACGATCATACGGATCGTAGTAGTCTTGCCGGCCCCGTTCGGGCCAAGAAAACCGAAAACGCGGCCCGGCCGCACGATAAAGCTAAGATCATCGACAGCCGCAAAGTCGCCATAGAATTTCGAGACATGCTCGACATTTACGCTTGGGACCTTTTCGTTCATATTGAAATCAAAGATTACCATACGGATGGTAGGAGAATGGCGTTTTTGTCTATCAAAGCTTTTACGAAGATCTTCGTAAAAGCCATTTACATTATGTGATTTCTGATATCCGGTATATTATTATCAGAGAAGATAATGAAAGAAGAATTAATAGAAATGGCCGGCGTAGTAGTCGACAAACAACCGAACGCCTTTTTCAAGGTCCAGTTAAACGATACCGATCATATGGTTCTCGCGACCATCTCGGGCCGTATGCGTCGAAACCGCATACGAATTCTGATGGGTGATAAGGTGGATATTGAACTTTCCCCGTACGATCTGACCAAGGGGCGAATCACCTACCGGCATAAATAATCCAGGTTGCGGTTCGCTTTCGCGGCAACCTGTTGACGCGCTCGGAAAATAGAATAAGGGCCGCGGCATACACGCCGCGGCCCTTTAGTTTTGTGTCATTGTAAAATTCGTTTATTGAGTAAAGGCTGAGGAGCGGTCGACGAATTCGCCGCCACCGCCGATCGAACAGCCGCAATTTGCGGAGTCCGAACCGTCATTTGTCATGATTACGCCGTCAGTCGCAATGCCAAAGCAGCGTGTACCGGTCGCCGTGACGCCAGTATTTACCATCGGGATCGTCCGGATGCAGAAGGTGGCGGGAAGGGTCGTGGAGGCAGCAGTCGTGCCGGCGGTAAAATTGTAACCACTCTTGGAGGCGGAGGCCAGCGCACCATCGATAAGATTGTTCATGCCAAGTTGGGTAAATGCCGCAGTGTCGAGGCCGGCCACTGTCCCTGCATAATTACCGGCCCCGTAGGTCGTAGCATAGGTTGACTGAGCACCGTGGAGTGTGCGAAGTGATGAAATGGCCGAAGCTTCATTTGATGCTCGTCGCGAGGCAAGGAGATTTGGGATCGCGATAGCCGCGATTATGCCGATGATCACGACAACAATAAGTAACTCGATAAGTGAAAAGCCTTTTTCCCTGTTCATCAATTACAAACCTCTCTAACTTTTAAATATATCTGCTGGCCGACAACGTCTCCCGGAGCCTTGGAGTATTCAATCTGCGTGCCAATTGTGATCGAAGCGGTTTTGATCAATAAAAATGAACTTACCCAGTCGAGTTCGCGTTGTAGGACAAAAAAATGACTATCGAATACGGGGTTTAGTAACATTTTGTGTCAGCTTGGATCGGTCTCGAAAATGACAAAAACTGACATGCCCGACGGAGGCGACTACACAGTCGGCTCTAGTGCCAATGCCGGAGGTTATGTTATAAATGACACAGAACGATCCTCATGAAATTTCCAGGAGTACGTAATGAATAAACTTTCGTTTTTGATTTGTTCCGGAGCTTTGATCTTGGTGACCCTGGGGTGCGGCGGGTCGGATAATTCGACTACTTCCGGTAAGTCCGCCCCGACCCCTGGCACGGCCAATACGTCCGGCAAGACCTCGCAAGACTATCTCGATGAAGGCAACATTGCTTTTAAGGCGAAGGATTACAAAGCGGCGATCGCTCCATACGAGAAAGCCCTCGATCTGGAGAAACAGGAACAAAAACTTCAGAAGAAATGGTGGTTCATACTGATCGATAACCTGACTCTTGCTTACGGGATCTCCGGCGACAATAAGAATGCCAAGGCAACTGCCGAGTACGGGATCTCGAAGGATGCGACCTACCCACTGTTCTATTACAATCTCGCCGACACCTTCGGCGAAGACGGCGACGAGGACAACGCCATTAAGAACATCCGGCTTGCTTACAAATACAAGTCGAATTTGCTTGCCGGCGAGAGTATTCCCGACGCGGCCAATGACAGTTCGTTCAAGAAATTCAAGGACAGCGCGAAATTCAAGCAAGCGTTGACCGAGGCCAAGGCCGGCAGTTAAATCTGGTTTGAATCTGATCAGTAACGATCGATTTCCAGCAGTTTAGTTGTGCTGTCAGTCAGGCTTGTCGGTTTCACCATTTCGGCCGTGTCAAAGGTTCGAAATGGGGTAGTGGGAATACGCCTCCCGCCCAAAGATAGTTCGGTTACAGTTAATTCTACGGCTGGTCAGTCGATGCGGCCAAGCAGCCAGGCTTTTAGAATTCCGGGCCGATCTCTGTCGGTCGAAAAGTATTCCTGGATCAGTTTCCTGTACAACGCTCGTCGATCGCCTTCCGGAAGATCGTGTCCGCGAGGCATCTGCCCGCCCGTAACAAACGATTTAAGGATCGTCTTATCCATAGGCCAGCTTAGAAATCCCAGGCCGTCAGAAGTGTGGCATTTGGAGCACTCCATCGCGTCAGAAACATTCGACTCGCCGAATTTCGGGCCAAACCGCATCTCGCGGTCCTCTCTGCTCGCGAAGCTGATCCCAGGACCAAATTTCGAGACGTCGAGGTATTTACCAAACCGGGGCGAACCGTAGCTGCGAAATCGCTCATTGACCGCTTCGACGAGCGGCAGTTCACTTTTGGGGACACTGCCGTCAACCGGAAAGATCGGCAATACGCCACTCTTATGGCACTGGGCGCAGTTGTCGTCACCATAGCCGAGGTCCCATCGCCCTTTAATTGTAATGGCCCCGTTGCGCCGGAACGTTCTAAACGAGTCCTTAAAGTATGCATCGTAAGTTCCGTCGCCGCTGCTCATAGCCGAAACTACGGAGACGTTGCGGGTTCGAACGTGAACACCCGGATCAGTTACACCGAACTGTACCCATTTCTCCGGTATCCCGCGGGCGGCATCGCCCGGCACGACGATCAACAATCGGCGAAAACTCTCAATATTGTCCGGTGTTCCGAGATGTCGGGACTTGTAGCTAAAAAACAGAAGCTGTTCTCCGGGTTCGCGGAACTCGTTCAGCCCACGAAGATAAGACTTGGCCCGATTCAATGTTTCCGTCCGACTGACGGCACGCAGGAATCGTTGGTCGAGCAGGAACTCGGGAATTTTCACTAATTCACTCGTCTCTTCAAAATACTGCTTGTCCGGCACTATGAACCCAAGCTCGTGTCCGGGTTGCGTATCAAGCGAAGCCGTTTCGACGTATTCGATAAATTGACGGTACCTAGTATTGAAGCCTTCATCCGCCGACAGCTTACAGCGTTTAAGCGTGACGGCAATGCCTCTTAGAACGCCCTCGTATTGATCGTGGGCATAGTCGTTCTCACCCTCATACGTCGCCCGTGCGGATCGGATTAGCGAATCCGCTTTCGCCCCCACCCATGTTTCGGGATGCAGACGGATCGACGTGCATCGAATGGCGGCCGAAACAGAGATCGCCGTCAGACACATCAACAGTAGTAAGAGGAAAGGCTCAAGCCGCATTAACATCTTTTACTGATATACCAAAATCACCCCGATTTGTCACAGAGTGGGATTTTCTGGTCAACATCCGTGAGAGACATGGCCGCCCGACGAGTCCTGTAAGCCACGTATACGCAACGCAATGCAGCGTATACTATGCACAGCGAGATCGACTTGGATTTCTATTTTATTGCCGGACAATGGCGATTCGGTCCGATAAAGGGAGATGTGAAGGGATCGAAAAGATCATAGAACCTGGCAACATCCGCCCGATATCGAAAGTAAACAGCGGATTCAGGTGCCCTCATAAAACCCGACACAAAGACCGGCGAAATTCGCGATCACATCGAATGTTGTGGCAAATTACTCAAACCTCCGACAGCTTAATTTATGCCTCGCCAAACTGTAATCCGACGTGACGCCGCTCATGTCGTGACAGATCTTTGCAACTACTTCTTCTTCATCAACTCCTTGACCGCGGCTTCGATCTGCTGGTCGCGGCCGGCGGACATTATTGAGGGTTCGAGGGCGACGCGGATGTCGGGGTCGGTTTGGACGTTTTCGGCGCATTTGCCGTCGGGGGTTTGCCAGCAGCCCATCGGGATACCGAACCTCAAGCTGGGGTCGATCTGATTTTCCCACCAGACGAATGTTCCAGTGCCGGGTACAGGCATTCCGAGTAGTTTGCCCAGGCCTTTGGCCTTGTACGCCAACGGGAAGAGGTGGGCGTCGGAATAATTACTCTCGCCCATAATGACGATCGACGGCTTGATCCACTTGTCGTTTGGTTCATATCCGACATATTGGCCATGCGGTATTACGTCAAAGTATTTCTTCCCACTCAGGAAATCCGACAGCTGTTCATGAATGTTGCCGCCACCGTTGAAACGGGTGTCGACCACGATCGCTTCTTTCCCAATATTGAGGCCCAGTGCCTCCTCAACGGTGACGCGCATGCTGGCATCGTTCATCGAACGCACGTGCACGTAACCGATCTTACCGCCGGAGAGGCGGTCGACCTCGGCACGCCGCTGCCTCACCCAACGTCTATAGAGGAGTTCACCTTCTTCGCCGCCGCCGATAGGTTTGACCGATTCGTCCCACCGTTTATTCGCGGCCGGATCAAATACCGTCAGGAGGGTGTATTTACCGGCTTTACGATTGAGCAGTTTGTAAAAGTCCATCGACGCATCGATCGTATTTCCGTCGATCGCCTCGATGATGTTGCCAGCCCGTACGGCTGACGCGGCCAAATCGACGGGGCCGCCTTCGATCACTTCGGCGATCCTAACGCCATTGCCTGTGTAAGAATAGTCGTAAAATAGGCCGAGGCTTGCCGTCGAATCGGCTCCGGGAAAATTCGCCCGGTAGTAGGCACCTGTGTGCGAGACGTTGACCTCGCCAAGCATTTCGCTCAGCATCTCGGCAAAATCGTAATTGTTGTTGATGTACGGCAGAAACCGCCTATACGCTGTCCCGTAGGAATCCCAGTCGACCTTGTTCATGTCAGGAAAGATGAGCTTTTCCTTAAATTGACGCCAGCTGTGGTCGAAGATGTATGCTTTTTCGGCCGAATAATTGAGGACCATCTCGGTATTTACGCCGATCGCATCCGGCTTTCCGCTTTCGGCGTCGATCTTCATCGCCCGCCCGTCGGCTACGACGAAAATGAACTTGCCGTCGGGCGAAAGTTCCATCGAGGTGTTATTGGCACCGAGTTTGGCAAAGAGCTTTGTGTCGTGGGTACGCAGCTCAGTCATCCACAGGTCGTTGCCTTTTTCAAAGCTCGTCAGATAGAAAAGCTTTTCGCCGTCCTTCGACAGGAGCCAGTCCGACGCGGCAGAGGTGTTGACCGTCAGTCTCGTTTTGCGGTCGGTGAGGCCGTTCCAATCGATGGCGATCGTCTTCTTTTCCTCAGTCTTTGGTGTCGGGGACGGAGTTGCACTTGGCCCGCCGGCTTTGGCTTTCTCTTCCGCCTCTTTTTTCTCGCGATCGTCCTGCTCCTTGGTTAGCGCGAATTCTTCCTTTGACAGTCTGGACCGATCATACAGGGCCTTGGTGAAATACATTGCGTAGACGTCGCCGGACACTGAACCTCCGCCCTGGGCCAACGCACCGTCACGCGTAGTTGCCCAGATCATCATCTTGCCGTCATTGGACCATTTCGGGACAACATCGTCATAGCCGCTCTGCGTAAGGTTGTGGATCTCGCCGCCATCGGCGGAAACCAGGCCGACCTCGGGGGTTTGGACCCTTTCTATCGGCCCGAACTGTACCAGGAACCACTTGCTGTCGGGTGACCATTGATAGTATTGATCGCCATCGGCGTAGGAATAATTTTTGTCCGCGGGCAGAACCGTTCGGGATTGTTTCGAAGCGATATTGTAAACTCGCAGGATCTGACGACTTTCAAGATATGCGATCTCTTTACCGTCGGGTGAAAAGGTCGGTTGAAACTCCTCGGCGGGCGTTGCGACCACGGCTTCTTCCTTTAGTACCGTCGAAGCGAAAAAGTACGATTCTTCCTTTCGGGTCAACGAGATCGTGTAGATATTCCAGTTATTGCTGCGTTCGGCGGCGTACACCAGCGAGCGGCCGTCGGGACTAAAACTCACCGTGCGTTCCTGTGAAGGAGTGTTGGTGATCCGCTTGGTCATCTTACCGTCGATACTGCTGACGAAGACCTCGCCGCGAAAGATGAACGCAAATTCCTTGCCGTTCGGGGATAGTTTTGCCTCGGTAAATCCGCCATTGACCGGAACGATCTTTTCGATCGCGTCGCGGCCATCCGCACCGATCCGGATCTTTACCTTTGCGGGTTCGCCGCCTTTCATTGTGTAAAGCTCACCGTCGTAACTAAAGCAGAGCGTACCGTTTTTCGCACGCGTCAAAAACCGGACCGGATTCTTGCTGAAATGGGTGACAGGCGTCGATTTTGCCGGCGTGGTAAGGCTGCTCTTATAAACGTTAAAGCTGCCGCTCTGCTCGGTGAGGTAATAAAAATCGTTGTCGTTCGAATCAAAGACCGGGTTGCGGTCCTCGCCATTAAATGAAGATAGCTGTGTATATTTGCCTGTCTTTGTATCGAAAACCCAAACGTCCCGCGTAACAGCCGAGGTGTGGTGTTTTCTCCAGTCGCTCTCGTAGCCCTTGTAGTCGTGAAATATTATCTTATCGCCCGTTGAATTCAGGGTCGCATCCAGTGCCGGCGTGCTTAGCACCTGGGACACGCGACCACCGGTAACGGCGACACTGTAAAGCTCGCTCATGCCACTTGTCGGGAACTGCACGTTGGTCACCGAATCCTGCCGAGTTGCATTAAAGAGGACCGCCGAATCGTCGGCTGTGAATGAGCTCGGTACTTCTCGAGTCGAATTATAAGTCAACCGCTTTGCCTCGCCGCCGGTCGCGGGCATTACAAAGACATCGAGATTGCCATACCTGTCCGATGCAAAGGCGATGCTTTTGCCGTCGTGGCTCCAAACCGGAGCGAATTCATAGGACTCGCTCAATGTCATCGGCGTAGCCGTTCCCCCTGCCGCTGGAACCGACCATATGTCTCCTTTGTATTCGAACAATATGGCCTGGCCGTCCGGAGATATAGCCGGATAACGCAGCCAAAGCGGCGAATCCTGTGCGGCCGCCGCGATAAACGAAAAAAGACCGAGAGTCAGACAAAGTATGAGCTTCATAGCGATGGTTCCTGTTTTTTTTAGAGGTTCAGAATTTCGGAAATATATACGCACGCAGAGGCGGATTTGTTTAATTCGTCGCTTCTTTTTAAGAAATTAAGAGGGCTCTGGGCCTTGTTGGCCAAACTCCCGCGACCGCCGGAACGGGTGATACTCCGATCCGGAAATAGGGGATAGTTCGCTATTTCGAGATGATCGCCGCAAGCCACTTGAGCACCGCGGCCGAGAGTTCGAGGCGTTTATCTGAAAACGAATGGTCTGTGGCAAAATGGGCGGCTGTCACGCGTTTGTTGCCCGCCTTGATCAGGCCCGCGGCGAACGCGTCATTCATCGGCCCCAGGCCGTCGTCGGATGTGACAATGAGCATGGGCCTACCTTTGAGAGCATCGACCTTTGCGCTAAAACGCCAGGTTTGATTGTTGTCGAGTATCTCTTTGGCAAGCCCCTCAGGCGTACAGCCCGCGAGCGGAGCCATTCCCTCGTTCGCGAGCCCGGCACCATATTGCTTGATCATCGCCGGTTCGTTTTCTTTTGGCAGCGGCTGAGGAATCCGTCCGCCAAGATCGGCGGCTGAGATCATTCCCGCGGCGATAACGGACGGATCGGCCGCCGCAGACTGCACCGACATAAAGCCGCCCATGCTGTGCCCTATAACAACTACCCGCGACGGATCGAGCCGCAGCATTTTCGCCGTCTCGGGCTGCCGCAAATAAGCGATGGCCGACGCAACGTCCTCGATACAATGTGAAAACGAGAAGTCGCCGGGCGAACCCCACGATCCACGATAGTTAAAATACAAAACATCCCAACCCGCTCGCCGCATATCTTGAGCCAGGTCAAGATTCTTCTCGTTGCCCGGAAATCCATGCAGCAAAACAACCACCGGATGCGGCCCCGGCCCCTCGGCAACGTAAACGAGTGCGTTGACCAACGATCCGTGACTCGGGATCTGAAAGGTTTCCAAGCCCGCCGGAAAGGCAGGTTTCGTGTCGGTCTTCGCCTGCCCAAAACTCGCCCCGGTCAACGCCACAACAAGAAAAAAGATCACCGCAATAATTCGCATATAAGAAAGAAGCTAATTCACGACCCCGAAGATGTAAAGCCAGCTGCTCAAATCGCGACGGAGCCTATACGGAGTGCGGACACTCCTGTCCGCATCGGCGGTTCCTCCGCCGAGAGTCCTTCTGCAGCCGAGAATTTTTCACCCCGCAGGACAAATAGCCACTAACTTTAGACCCTCGCGGGCAGCTTCAAATCTTGCGTGCACACGCGTCTGGTGCTACATTTCTGGTTACAAACTGCTCATGAGTACGCTTTATTGCGGTAATGATCTTTTGACCGCGGCGAGGCTTTTGCGGACGGATTGCGATGGAACCAAGGTTTGATGAATCATGGTAGATGTTAAAACCGATATCGAGATCGAGCGTTCGACGGACGAGGTGGCCGAGTACGCGTCAAATCCCGACAACGTACCGGAGTGGTATGTAAATATCAAGTCGGTCGAGTGGAAGACGCCTAAACCTCTGGCCGTCGGGTCGCAGATCGCTTTCGTGGCAAAATTTCTCGGACGCGAGCTATCCTACACCTACGAGATCGCGGAGCTGCTGCCAGGCAAAAGGTTTGTAATGCGTACCGCCGAAGGACCGTTCCCGATGGAAACGACCTACGAATGGGAATCGACCGGGCCGGACAACACCCGCATGAAACTCCGCAATCGCGGCAATCCAACCGGGTTTTCGAGCCTCTTTGCACCATTTATGTCATTTATGATGCGAAGGGCAAACAACAAGGACCTGGCGAAACTCAAACAAATACTCGAGGCCCGCAAAGGTTAACATCGACTTTGCCCAAAAGAATAAATGGACCGCCTACGGAGTGCGGACACTCTTGTCCGCATCGGCGGTTCCTCCGCCGAGAGTTCTTCCGCAGCCGGGAGTTTTTCACCCGCAGGGCAAATAGCCACGCTTTTTGGGGAGCAGGTAGAATTGAAAAGAACTCAGGAGGGCATGGAGTAATCGTCTCGCCGCCCGTCTTACTGAATTATTGCGAACACATCCGTCTAGTGCTACATTTTGGTTACCAAATCCTCATGAACACGCTTTACTACGGCGAGATGTGAAGAATCCAAATCAACTGGTCTAAAATCATCAGGGAGCAGGAAATGAACCATCGATGGTCGCCAATAATAACCGTAATACTCGCGTTCGTGTTCTGGATCGTGGCAACAGGTATAGTTGACGCGATCGTACTGCGGATCTACCCGCTTCCGCTGGGGCTAATTATGGGCGAGACGGGTATTCGCGAGATCCTCGCGTCCCGGCCCGATGCAGCCATCGGTATAAATCTGGGCTGCGGCATCATTTTATTGGGTGTTGCTGCATTCGCAGCATCGAGGCTAGCCCGCGGTCACACGCGGCTGCCGGGCTTGATCCTGACCGCATTGATCGCGACCCTAGCTCTCATTAGCACGGCAGCAACCGCCAATTTCCGCTGGCTTCATGCAATAGCTTTCCCGCTGCTGTTGTTATTCGGATATCTCGGTGCCCGAATCGGTGCCGCGAGAACACCGCTAAGCCCCTGATGAGCCTCACACAAAAAGGACGTTAAAACGCCCGCTGGCGTGTGACAAACGCATTAGAAAAGGCCTCGCCAACAACGCGAAGCCATCTCTGAAAAAATATTACGCAGTCTAACGCGTAAGCTTTCGTCCGTTCGCCAATCGAAAGATCGCAAGAACCACGATCGCACCGATTATCGAAGAAATAAAGCTCGGTACATTGTTGCCGATATTATCGAACGAACTTATCATCGGATATCCCATGAAATATTTACCGATGAGTCCACCGACAACCGCTCCGACGATTCCCAGAACCGTCGTCAAGATCACGCCGCCGCTATCCCGGCCGGGCATAATAACTTTGGCCAGGTAACCTACCACGAATCCTAAAACCAACCAAATAATTAAAGAAACCATATTATTCTCCTTTTTTCCAGCTCGTCACAAAGGGCAAAATGCTGGCTTGTTAGTGCCGACAATCAAAATCATCAAAATTAGTTTGAACGCAAGCGTATCATATCCATTCGCGGACGTATGTACGCTGTCACACATTAATTTCTCAACAACCCGGCTTGACGAGCAAGAACGGGGTCGGGAAAGCGATGTTGCGTTCCTTTTCTGGCTCGGCGGGATCGGGATGATGTAGAATCCGAATGAGATGGCGAGGAAACCACAGATCTGGATCGAGTGCATCACGTGCGGGGCGGAGGCTGTAGCAAAACTCTTGTCACCAACGGTGACGAAAATTTATAGCGTAGGGTGAAACCCTACGTAACCAATAAAAAGGGGCCGTCGCCGAAGGTGACGAACAAGCGAATGCCACAGTCTCTGGTTAAGATATTGATCCTACTGTCGTGAAATATGTTCAAGATCAAAAGGAACACCATGCAGCGAGTGATTTCAAAACCGAATTTCGCGGCCTTTTGAAGAAATATAAGGTCGCCTGCGACGAGCGTTACGTTTGGGATTGATGTTCGTCCCCGTTGGGGACCGAGTCGTGATGATCGCATTCGTAGGGTTTCACCCTACGCTATATTATCCGTCTCCTTCGGAGACAAGCCGGCGAGCGTTCGGAGGATGAGACTTTGACGCAAATGTCCTCTCCAAAACCGTTCGATCCGAACCACGCCCTGAAGTGACGCGGCTTTGACGCTTCGGGAAGAACAATACGGCCTATAAGCGCTATTATCATTTTATGGAATCCACGCCTGCCCCCAAAAGTAATCAGGCCATTGCAATCATTTGCACGATAATCACCTTATTGTGGGTCTTATGGACATCCTTACTCTTCTTCTTCGCTCCAATAGCTTGGATAGTGCAGACGTTGATCTATCTTTGCATAATGATCGGCACACCAACCCTTGCTTCTTTTTTAACGGCAAGATATACAAGATTCAGGAAGTCTTGGGGCATCGTTTTTCTTCTGGTTTGGCTTGTATTGGTCGGAATTCAACTTTTGTACATGTTTTTCGTTGTGTTTGGAATACCTATTTCAAACTGATGCACTACCCTTTCTTTTTGAAGCTAGAACCGTTGACGACATGGTATCGGTCGCCTCTCAATTCTCAGCCCGGTTTAACGGGCTTTCAGATACCGGCCTCGAGCCAAAGAAAAAAAGACGTTGAAACGCCCTTTGCAATTAGTTTTCATTCCTAACCACGCCGTAAACAGCGTGGCTATTTGCCGCGAAACGCGGAAAAATGTCTAGGCCGCCTGATTGACGAGCCTGGGATTTGGCGAAATAGATCGCGGAGCGGAAACTCTGGCGGGTGAATTAACCGAACCTGTCGGAAGCAAAAAACTGTGACTTGACGATCAGGGGACTTACTTGGCGGCTGGAAACTCTAGCTGGGCGATTAAGTGAGTGAAATTGAAACTGGACGGCTCCGCTGAATTATTCAGGGAGTGAAATTGAAACTGGAAAGATTCGCGGAATTGTTTAGTGAAAGAATTTGAAACTGGAACGGAGAGGTGAATTTTTGAGGGAGAGATTTCAGTTTCAGAATAGTTTGGGAAGTCTTCTGACCGGGAAAATTTGGTTTGGGAATAGTTCGGAAAGTTTTTTGAAAAGATAAATTTCGTTTCCGAAAAGATGAGATTTTCTTCGGAATTTCGCTCTTAATCCGGGAATTGGGACGCGGGCGGCGGAAAAATATTTTTGGGCGATCTCGTAACTGATTGTAAATACAGTCACTTAGCGAGACGCATTCGGCGTAAATAACTATTGACAGCCATTTTCCAGAAAAAATACAATATTAAGTGGAAGCAGTCGGTTGCCGCAACAGGCGCACGATGAAGGCTTCTCCCGCCTCTGGCCGTCCGGCCGAATCAATCTCATCAGCGTAACAAATACGCAAGGAGCCAAACTCATGGCAAGAACATTTTGGTGGCCCGGCACGCTGTCCGGCCAGGTGTTGTTATTACAAAATTTTATGGCGAAGATCGCCGGTTACAAGATCACGCTCGGGTGGTCGTCCCCGCAGTTGGCCATCGCGACAGACGTCGCCAACACGATCATCCAGGCGATCACGGTCACCGACCAGTGCCGCGTGGCAATGCTGGGTACGACCAACTGGCGCGAGCAGGTGCTGTATGGCGAGCCGAAAGGAACTCCTGTCAGCATGGCACCCGTTTTCCCGGTCATCGGCCAGCCCACGTACAACCGCGGGGCCGTCAACTCGTTTTTTGAACTGCGCGACCAGATAGTCTCAAATGCCGCGTACACGGAATCCATCGGCGAGGACCTCGGGCTGGTTGGTGCCGAACAACCGGCGCCGGACCCGTCCGCCACCGCCCCGGAACTCAAGACCGTTTCGGCCAGCTCGAATTTCGTGACGATGACAGGCAGCATGCAGGGAATGCCCGTAATGCGTGTCGAATATGCCCCCGCCGGCAGCACGACCTTCAGCTCGGTCGGCATCGTCACCAATCTGCCCGCGACCGTGCAAATACCAAGGACAAACCCCAATATCCCGGAAAGGGGAATGATCCGGTCGGTCTTTGTAAAAAGAAACGCCGACTTTGGCACCTATTCTCCTAACTACGACGTGACTTTAGCCTAACCTTGGTGTCCATGTAACCCTCCTTTTTTCAATCAACAATCAAATCGGCCGGCCTTGCTATAGAAGGCCGGCCGTTGCTATGTAATGATGCCGAGCAAGGGCCGAGACAATAAAGGCGGATTTTGTTTTGCGGACTTTCCTTTATACTTGTGCTGAGGCCACTTATGAAACGTCGGACGTTAATGTACTCGATCGCGGTCTTCGCTCTTGGGATGTGGATCGTAGTCTTCATTCTTTGGTATCGCGCCGCTTCAGAACCTGAATCCTTTGAAAACATTGATTTCTCGAAAATACCGGATGTTTCGTATTGCGATCTGAGGAATGATCCCAAAAAGTATTCAGGCAGGATGGTCCGGATGAAATATGGCCACCTTCACTGGTTCCAGCACGGATATTATTTAGAAGATCCAGATTGCGCCGGTGACGAAGATCCCCATCTGATCGACAACGGCTGGACTGCGATTGGGTTCTTCAAGGATGAGGAGGTCTTTGAAACATTCTGGCCGGGGTTGTTTTCGAGGTCATTGGATTCGGTTGAGATCGTCGCCGTCGGGGAGTTTATTTACAAGCGGCCGGACGGTATTTTCGACGTCATTCACGACCGAACCGCATATCATTTTGAGATCTATTCAGTCGAATTCGTAAGCCCAGACTACAAATGACCGTCTTGATGCGGGGCCAAGGCTGCAAGTTTCGCCGGAGAACCGGCGATGCGGACAGGAGTGTCCGCACTCCGTAGGAGGACATTCGATCAGTTTCCTTTTAGCTTTGCGAGGGCGTCTCTGGACGACGCTAAGGCCGGGTCTATCTTCAGGGCCTTTTCGTAGGATTTGATGGCTTCGTCCCGTTTGCCGGTGTTGGCGTAGGCTTCGCCGAGGCTGTCGTAGGCGTTGGCGGAATTCGGGTACAGTTCGACGTTCAGCTTGAACATCTCGATCGCGTCGTCCATTTTTTGAAGTGAAACAAGGCGATAGCCGAAGGAATTGATATCGGCCTCGATACTTTGATATTGGTTTACGGGGTTATTTTTGAATTCAATCGCCTTTGCTCTGAAAGACTTCAGATCGTTTGCCTGGAAAAGGGCCATCGCTGTGTCGCGGAGGGGGCTTTGCGGTTTGTAATTTAAGATCGCCTGCATCGCCGTATCAATATTTTGGCTGTAATCGGCAAATGTCAGTGCCGCCGCGACGTCGGGCGGCGTCCATGTTCGTTTGTCGAGTTCGATGTTGTCCTGATGCCACAGCGTCGAGGCCCGAACGGTGATCTTGCTGTTTGGAAGAATGAATCGCCGGGCGTCGCCGTACATATTGACATGCGAGCCGGTCGGCTCGCCGACAAAGACTGCGTTGGTATATTTCTCGATCGCGTTGACCAGATTTTGTGCGGCGGAAAAAGTCTGGCGGCCGATGATCACAAAGAAATGACCGCGTTGATCGATCTTTTCGAGTTGGATGATCGGACGGATGATCAACGGCACGAGGCCATTGTTACCGCCGCCGTTCAATCGGAGATCCATTACTAGTTTGTCGACATCGTTTGATTTCGCAAACGTCTCGACCTCCTGCATAAAGGCGGCGAGCGTTTGGTCCGGCTTGTCCTGGACCTGATTTAGCTGAACATACAGGAGCCGTGAATCTTTAATATATTCGTACCAATAGCCGCCCGATTCGCCCCAGTATCCGGGCCGCCCGCCCTTCATCCAGAGCGGAGTCGGATTGACCGAGCCCGCCCGGGCGTCGATCCAGTCCGTGCCGATCGGCTTATCGACCAAGGCGGTCGCGAATCCCTTTGGCGATATCTCGAAAGTTTTTCTAACGCCTTTATTCTCGATCGAGAATGCGACCTTTTCCAGGTCGGAGATCAACCCGACAGCTTGCAGCACCTCGGGCGAATTCATATACAACGTGACCACATTGCGAAGGCCCATATCATTCTCTTTTGGAATGTAAGGGGCGAGCTTTGCGACGACCTGCTCTATCGGAGTGCCATCGATGGCGACGATCCTGCCCCCGACAGCATCCGCATAGGCCTTATCGGCCGCCTGGACGAATATACCTTCTTTGAACCAATAGGTTTTCAATGGAAACAGCCGAAACTTCAGGGAAGGCTCAAACAGCGGAATAAGGCGTGTGTGGCCGTCGCCGATCATCGCGACAAGGCGGCCTAACTCCATGGCGACTTGATTGTCCGTCAGCGTGGCAAGCCTGGCGTCAAGCTCTCGCACAGCGGTGTCGAATTGTTCACGCGTCATCGTGTGAAACAGATTCTTGTGGCGTTTCGGCAACTCAGCGGCGAGATATCGAAGATCTTCACGCCATTGCTCAACCCTTGATCGATCCGTGAGCGTCGGTGCGGCAAACAACGGTTTGGTTGCGATAAAGCTGAAAAAGACGAAAAGGAAAATCGTGAAGCGTTGAAAAAATCGCATTTTGCTACTCCTGGGACAGATCTTTGGACATTAGGATAACCCCACGGAGGATCGATTTGTGACAGCTCTTCTGGTTCGGGCGTGTTAGTTACCTGCACCACGGATGGCGATCTCGACGGCCGTCTGGTATTTTAATATTCTATGACTGAAGCAACTGGAATTTCTAAGATCGCCGGGCGTACCGGTTCGTTATTGCTGGTAGTCGGTTTGGCTGCATTTTTGATCGGACTTTTTGGTCCGGTGCGGAACGTGATGTTTGTCGGAATAGGACTAATGCTACTGTCTTTCGCATCATTTTTTATCGAGGAGTTCGGACCGCGGAAATAAATCGCTGGAAACGGTTCACGGGCGCTGTTAGTTCGGCACGCTGCTGCAACGTGCCGAACTAGCCTCTAAACGTAAGACTCGGCTTTCTAAACCTACCCACAAGATGGGCAGCCGCAGTCGCATTTGATCTCGACAATGTCCTGATCTTCGGCTTCACGACAATGGTCGCTGCAGTATTCTGCGTCTCCCGACGTTGGACATGTACAAATTTCGTGTTCGCATTTTCCACTGGCTGGCATAATAATTTCTCCCTTATTTAGACTTTCAACGATTTGGAGCGTCTGTCGCAGTTGCAGTTGCCGCCGGAACCGTTCCACGGGCATGACTTGCTGTCCTGTTTTCCTCGTCCATGAATTGAGTTTAGACTCATGCCGAATCCTCATTCTGTGCGTTAGCATACACTCATTCAAATACTTTTCGCCGCTGAGAAAATCACGCCCGAAGTTTGGGAATACGGCTGAGATACTGTTTTTAAACTCGCGGGCGTATAATAGGCCTGTCAGCGGACAAAGGAATTATATGAAAAAACTAATTGCAGTAGCGGCGGTAGCCATTGGCCTTTTCCTGGTTGGAGCGGGTGACACGCGGGCTCAAACATCCTCGGTCGCCGGAGACTGGGATGCTTCGATGAACACTCCGGGCGGAGCACGGCCTTTTCACCTGATCTTTAAGGTCGATGGGGAAAAGCTTACGGGCACAGCCAAAAGGACTAACGGAGACGTTCCCATCGCCGGCGCGGTAAAAGGCAGCGATATCAGCTTTAGCTATACGATCAACTACAACGGAAACGATATTACGCTGAGTTATACCGGAAAGGTGACGGGCGACAGTATCAGCGGCACTGTTTCTTTTGGCGGCCAGGCAGAGGACGAATGGAGTGCCAAACGGACGCCGCCAGCCAAGCCGAAAACGAACTAACGAGCAGCTTTGGATAAGTCGGATCTCCCGGCCTATCAATTAAAGGTAATATTCAGCCCGATTATTCGGGCTTTTGTTTTGGATGACCGGGTAAGTTGCACAATTGGCGGGTGCGAACTTAAAACATAAAATAGGGCCCCGCTGAGTGACGGGGCCCTATTTGAATTAGGGACGAGGTTAAGAGCCGAGTCCTATTTCCGTCCGCCTGGCGTTCCTGCCTGCCACTCGAACGTGCATGAGGCCGGCACTGTCATAGCCGTATTGGCGAAACTCAGTGTCGAAAGGCTGTTCTTTGTGAGCAGGGCGTTGAAGGCTACCAGATCGACGGTGAGCATCGTTTTCCAAGCGGCGGCCGTTGACGAAAATTCCTTGCATCCCGATTCCCAAGTGTTGATCATTGCTCTCGTGGGCGGCATGTCGATCCCGTTTTGAGAAAGGGGGCCGAGGACCGTGTAGAACGTCGTGTTGATAGTTCTGAACGGCAGGATGCTGCCCGGTACACGAGGGGGGCCGCCGAAACCACCGCCACGTCCGCCTTGAACGACGGCCCCGCCGAAGGTGGTCAGCTTCGTATCAAGATCCTTAGCAGCAGCTGCGACGTCCGCAGGCGGCGAAGCGGCTGTGATCTTTGCGAGTTGCGCACGGACCGCTGCCACTTCATCATTGGCGGAGTACGTGCCCGTCATGCCATTCCACGCCGCCATCGCCAGTTTGTTCTGGCCCCGCAGAGCGGTCATCATCGCTGCACTCTCGCCGATACGCGGATCATTATGTACCACAACGGTTTGCATATAGGTCTGGCCGTCGACTGTCAATTTGAGGTTGTATGTACCCGGCAAGACGAGCGGGCCATGGGGGCCTGCCGTAACGGAGTCGGGAGCGGCATTCATCTGATTATTGATGTCCGGGTTGAATCCGGGAGGATCGTCATACCGAAGATTCCAGTTGATCCTGTTGGTCCCAACTGTTGTCGACAGCGCTCGTGACTCGGGCGACTTCAACCAGTAATCAGGGTAGGGAGGCCGCTCAACTTTTGGCGGAATGACGCTGGTGATCGTTCGAACCACCTTGCCGGTCGAGTCGGAGACCTGCAGCTTTATGTCACCAGCCGGCTTTTTGCTCAGATGGTAATAAATGAGTGCTCCGAACGGCGGGTTTTGCGCATGCGGTAATTCCGGGTTCATCGGCTGGTCCCAGTTTCCATTCTCGCGCGAGCGGATCGCGTCACCGGGCTTGAACAGATACGCCGGTGCGGACGCGATGGCCTGTGCCTTTGCCGCAACCTCTCGCAGCGGACTCATATCGTCGAGCACCCAAAATCCGCGGCCGTACGTGCAGATCACCAGATCGTTCATGTGATCCTCAGTATGAAACACCATGTCGCGGATCGATGTGCTCGGCAAGTTTTGCCGCATGGTCTGCCAATGGTCACCGTCGTCGAAGGAAACGAAAACGGTTGTTTCGGTGCCGACGAAGAGCAGGCCCTTTTGCTTAGGATCCTCGCGGATAACGTGCAATTGGCTGCCCGTTCGTTCATCGACCGGTAGGCCGTTCGCAATACGCGTCCAGGTCTTGCCGGCGTCATGAGTTCGATAGACGTAGTGCTGTTCCGGCCCGGCCGCGACAGCTCCACGTCCACCGACGTTCGCGAGAGCATATGCCGTATAAATGTCGCTGTGTCCAGCTTCGATGGTAACGAAATTGGAATTTGCGGGCAGATCAGGGATGTTGGTTACATTGTTCCAGGTCTTGCCGGCATCGAACGTGTTAAAGATCTGGCCGTTGGTGCTGCCCGTCCAGACGACGCCGCGTTTGACGGTGGAGATCGAGAAGTCCGTGATCGAAGCAGTGGCTCCGCCGCGGCCGCCGGCTGGTGCAGGAGTCGGCGTAGGCGTCGCCTTTGGGGCATCGCGGTCTCTGTCGCGGTCGCCTGGTTTTGTCTTGGCTGCCTCAGCCGCCGCCGCCACTGCCGCCGGGCCGCATGGTTTCATCGGCTGGCCTTTCGCAGTCGTGAGGTCGGGGCTGAATGTCTTCCATGTTTCGGCTCCGTCACGCGTGACGAGGATGCAGTTATAGGCAACATACATTGCCTTTGGTTCAAAAGAAGTGTCGAAACGCTTCCAAAAATCGCGTCCCTCGGCGTAAAGGTCCCGATCGGTCCCGAAGTTCGGAGCAACGTTGCCCCACTGTCCTGTTTCGGTATCGATCTTGGTCATTCCGTTTCCTTGTCCGAGCCCATAGCCGACACCATAAATAGTTGTGGGCTTGAGCGGGTCGGGTACGGCCGTTCCGAATTCGGACGACTGTAGCGGATACCAGTCCTGGTTTGTGATTATTCCCATGTCGCCGCGGCTGCGGGTCATAATGGCTCCCGTGTCCTGCTGGGATCCCATTACCCAATATGGGTAGCGCGTGTCGGTGGCTACTTTATAAAGCTGTGCGATCGGTATCTGGTAATAACCGCTCCATGTATGGCCGTTGTCGAGCGTGACCGCCGGGCCCTGATCAAAGCCGAACAACATCCGGTGGCCGTTTGTCGGGTCGATCCAGATATCGTGCGGGTCCTCGCCGCCGGGAGCACCCTTGTAAACATTAAATGTTTTGCCGCCGTCGGTTGATTGACACACATAGGTGCTGACCGTATAGAGAATATCCGGATTTTGTGAGTCGACCCACACCCCCGAACTAAAAGCTCCCTGACCGTTGCCTATGCGGGTATCGCCCACCGCCATGTGCTGCCAGGTCGCTCCCTGATCGTCCGAACGGTAGAGGCCAGACGGACCCGCTCCCGTCGGCGGGTTGCCAATGACGTAAATACGCTTACCATCAGTGTGCATCGCAACCGCGACACTTATCCGGCCCGCGTACGACGGAAGTGAGTCGATCTTCTTCCATGTTTTTCCTTCGTCTGTGGATTTAAAAAGGGCCGTACCATTCGGTCCCTGCGGAGCCGCCGCTCCGCCGCCGCCGCCGAATCCACCGCCACCACCTTGTGAGGTCGCAAAGATCACCTTTGGTTCATCAAATGCCGCTTCGACATCCCGTGTGCCGTTCGCGTTTTCCGGTTTGAGCACATTGGACCACGTCTTGCCGCCGTCAGTAGTTCGGTAGATGCCCTGGCCCGTGTGTTTCGCATCGCCCTGGGTCGAAACGATGACGAGATCGGGATCCTTGGGGTCGATCACGATCTTGTTAATCTTGGTCGTCTCCTCAAGACCGATATGCGTCCAAGTAATGCCGGCATTTGTCGATTTATACATGCCGTCTCCGCTCGATCCTCCGACCGAGTCGCCGGTGCCGACGTAGACGGTGTTGGGGTCGGAAGGTGCGACCTGAACAGCCCCAATGCTGTCGACGTTTTGAAACTGGTCAAAGATCGGAAACCAAGTCACGCCGGCGCTGGTGGTTTTCCAGACTCCGCCAGCGGGTGTGCCGACGTAATATACGCCCGGCTGGCCGATCGGACCGGTTACGGCCGAAATGCGCCCGCCGTGGAACGGGCCAATGTTACGCCACTGAAGGCCTGCAAAAAGTTCTTCGGCGACCGGCGGATCAAGAACAGCACGATCCGAAGCGATGGCGGATGGACCCTGAGAATGGACCACGCCGATAAAAAGAGCGGTCGCCAAAAAAGCGACAACCAACGAAGTGCGGTAGTAGGTTTTCATATGAGAATATACCTTTATTGAGAATTGAATTACTATGATTTGCGTCTGACAACCCTAACTTATCACAGGTCGCGAAGAAAGATAAGACGGTGCAGCGAATCGATCAGCAGAATATACTTTTACAAGCGGTGAGGAGGCATTTTCGGGCCTCGTCCGGGTCGGTCATAGATCATTGAAGAGCCTGACGAACACTCAAGTTACGGCGCCAATTTCTCGGCCTTGAATTCCAATGGATCGAACTTGGGACGTTTGTGCCGCCCAAGCATTGCGTCGATCAGACAGTCGTTAAGGTTTTTTGGGCACCGTTTTGGGGTAAACGATCTCTTCGCGTTTGATGGTCGGAGCGGGACGAGGTTGTTCGGCCCCGGTTGGGACAAGCCAGAATTCAAAGATCGGCTGCTCACGAAATCCACCGTCTATCGCACTGATCTTACGAATGGGAATGCCGTTTGCTACCAATTCGTCTTTAATGCGCTTAAACCACATCGAGGAATAATTACGTTCACTATTTCTGCCGGCATAGATCACCAGGCTTAAGTTGTCTGGTGATTGGTTTAAAACGTCTGCCATGGTCTTAAGATTCTTAGTGACCACCACAGCCGGCACCTCGCCAAACTCGCCAAACTTTACAGCTGCAGGAATTATCTTTATTACTCCAGAAGCCTGAAGAGCACATTCCGGGGCGAAGCCCGTAATGAATACTTCAGCTTTGATCTCGCGCTCAGGCAGGGTCCCGGCGCCGGTAGTATCTACCTCGATGCGAGGAGTATATTGCCCCTTGATTATCGTGCCGACGGATACGTTCCATGTAATGGTCGGCTGGTTTCCCGCGTTTCGGTTTTCCATATTTACGGAAAAGGCGGCAGGTTGCCCGTCGCGAACTGTTTGAGCCATAGGCTGAACATTAATATTCGGGCAGGGCTGTCTTATTTCCGCTGGTGTCGGAGAAGGCGTCGGCTTAGGCGAAGCGGTAGGAGGAAATGCGGTTTGCGCACTAACGGCCCCGGAAAGTGATAGGAAAAAAAGAACGGGCAAGAAGACAGCAATAACTCTAAGCATCGAAGATCACCTCACGATAGGATTTACGTCAATTAGACATTTTAAGCCAGTAGCCATCAAACCGGCGAAGCAGTTTGCCGAAAAGATGATTATAAAATAAAAACACCGCGTAGTGCTGAAATATGACGGAAATGGCCGACCGCGTCAAACCCGGAAGCATTGCCGGGCGTGACCCGAACAGGGGACGTTGTGCTAAAATCTCCAAAAATCACGAGTTTCAATTTAACAGGGAAGGTGGATATGAAGAGAATAGTGACCATTTTGTTTGTTTTGTTTGCGTATATCAACGCTCTTTCGCAGGAAAGGATGACCGTCGGGGAGGTGGTTAGCTATCGCTGCATGTGTCTTGGTCAGGAATGGATCAAAGGAACGGTCGAACGGATCGGCGGCGGAAATGTGCGAGTTCGATTCGGCAATCTCGACAACCAGATCGCTAACTTGCCTGAGAATTCGCCGCTTATTCGCCGACTGCCCAAGCCTGAAGATCCGCAAGTTGCCGCGTTGCGTGTAGCATTTGCCCGCGAAGTCGCTTCGACATATCGCCGCACGGTCGGACAATTCGCTCCATACTATGATCCCCAGTTCGAGGGCGGGGGCGGGCTGGTTCGGCCCGAAGAATGGCAAAAGGCTATGAACGACCTTGCCGAGCTCGACACGATCTGTCGCAGTAAGTATCTAGGCGTGACTGATTTTACCGACCCGACATATGCGCGGCCGGGTTCGGTTGATTATCGATTTGGGACATGGTGCACCATAGCCGCAAAACGGTCCGAGATCGAGCCGAAAGTTCGTGCCGGTATGGCAAAGCAACTCGTGAATCTCGGCTACACGGAAGAGAATCTGAATTTTGGTTTTAACGAGCCGGACAATCCGTTACGGATGGAGACGCAGCAAATGATCTGGGAACGCGATAGATGGCGGACGGAGAAGATCGCGTGGTTGAAGCCGAAATACGCCCAGTATGGAGCTGCCGTACCGGCGGATGTTTTTGACGCGGCATTTAAGCGTGCCGACGATCTTCGGTCAAAGGTCGACCGCGACGGGCCTGGCCGTTCGTACAAGCAGCCGAAATATCACGATGCGGCGATCGAGAGCTTTATGAAAGGGAAATTTGCCGCGCAATATCCCGGTGCTCAAGTTGTGAAGATCGGCCTTGACTATACGACATGGGTCAAACGCCAGAGCCTGACATATGTTGCGAGCGATGACTACTTTAACTACTACAGGGTCAACTACAATTCGTATAAACGCGGAACCGCGCTGCTCAAGATCCCTGGCCGCCCGCTGTGTCAGACGCAGGATTGGGTCGTCGGCCTCGACGGGGGCAAACTGGTCGCGGTTGCTGTCGGCGGCAGCGGAACGTTCATGCGGTGTGAGTGATCTGAACCAGTCATTACTTCTTTAAATTTGCAACTGATCGCTGAAAGGTGCATCTTAGATTGGTAGTCCTTCTCTTGCGTCGCTTGCGGCGCGCTCGTCAAAGACGGTTTTTGGATAAGTTCGAGAGCAGGTTTTTCATATAACAGAAGTCGCTCACGTTTTTTTTGAGCATCCGAAACCGATCCTTCGTCGCACACCGTTTTTCTGCGAAGCCATTCGATTCGACACTTCTTTAACACGCCCCCGTGGGCAAAGGTAAATAATTTAATGTCAACGAAACTTTACGTAGGAAATCTTTCATTCAACACGACTGCCCAGGATCTCGAAACTATGTTCGCCGCTTCAGGTACCGTTCAGTCGGCGAGCCTGATCGAAGATCGCGAAACAGGCCGCTCACGCGGATTCGCATTTGTCGAAATGTCGAGCGCCGAAGAGGCCCAGGCAGCCATCTCGTCGTTTGACGGCAAAGAGGTCGACGGACGAAATCTCAAAGTCAACGAAGCCAAACCCCGCGAGGGCGGCGGCGGCGGATCGCGTTACTAATTATTAAACGCTCTAATTGAGAGCTATCATTGCCTCCGGTTAATTATTTAGCCGGAGGCAATGATAATTTAGAGGCGGAATTACGCCGACGCTTTCGCCAAACTCCGTTCGCAAAGCCACGACCTCGGGATCGTTTCTCTAACGAGTGCCAACGCCTGAAAGCGAAATTAGCCAGTCGTGACGTCATCAGTATCAAAAACGCTTTTGTACCTCAGTGCGCCTTAGTGCAGTCAATAGCCAACCAATGGATTGACTACACGTAATCGACGGCGTATGCTCTACCAAAAAGTAGCGGAGGTGAATAATGAAACATCTTATAGGCGTTGTTTTTGCGGCCTTCATGATCGCTCTCATTTCAATGCCCATAGTTGGAGGATCTCGGAGTACCGAAGGTGACTTGTCCGGGACTTGGAGCGGCTCGTTTGAGGCGAATGGTCGATGGGACTACACTATGACGCTCCGTAAAGAGTCCACTGATAAGTACAATGGAACGATCATTTGGACATATGCGGGAAAGAAACTCGACCCGCCCGACGACGTCACCATCGAAGTTAGCGGAGCCGGAAAGCTGCACATGACCTGGCGAAAGGATACGGTCGACGGGACGTTTTCGAAAGACAAAATGGTCGTCAGCGGCGTCAATGGCCCAATGACCTTTACACGTAAGAATTGAGTACACTTTGCGGACATCGCCGGCAAAACAGGGCTAGCCTGCATTGGCGGATCGCTGAGTTTGGTCTCATTGTAGCCTACTGCCCGGACCTTTGGACAAATCGCCGTGTTGGTCACCGGAGCACGATCTTTCTGACGTCGAGAAACATGGGCATCTAGGTCGTCCTGCCGAGTTGGATCATGACGGTTGAAGCTGTCCATTTGAAAGTTGATTTTATCGCCAGATTGCCTCCCTGGACCATCGCTGTAAACAGGCTCTGGCCGGTGATATCTTGTTTCGATAAGTTATGACCCTTTCACCCACTGGCTTATGTCTGCCATCCAGATATTGCGGTTGCCGTTCTCGACACTGTTCAGCCGCTTATCGACGTCTTTCGACGTCTCGCGAGTCTTTGGAAAGGTGATGGGTTTCCGGCGCGAACTCGTGAAATAAAGGGTGTGGCCGTCAGGCCCCAAACTGGCGGCGTTGGAACCGAACGTCGTGTTGATATCATCGCCTAGTTTCACCGGCTCGCCCCACGTCCCGTTTTTCTGAAAGCAAATAAAGATATCGAAATTCGCAAGCCGGTTTGAGCCGAAGATGATGAAGCTCTCATCCGGAGCAATGCTCGGGTCAAGATTATTCCATTTAACATCGCTAAAGGACAGTCGTTCGGGCGTCCCGTAGATGCCGTTTACCGGAACGGAGCGATACACCTGGTTTCTACCGCCCCCGTCCGGCAGATTCCCGGAGAAATAGATGGCTCCGTTCGCGGCGACTGACGGATTGTAGACCATCGGTACCGCGTTGATCGGACCCTCGATATGGATCGGGTCGCCCCACCCGTCGCCCGTCTTTTCCACATACCACAGATTAGTACCGGGAGTGCCGCGCGGTGTCAACAATGTATCTTTGCCGGCGGCCGGCGGCCGGTTCGAGACGAAATAAAGCCGCTTGCCGTCGCGGGCAACAAAAGGTTCTGAGTCGCGCCAAACGCCTGAAAATGAAGCGACCTCAGGATTGGCCCACTGGCCGTTCTTGATCGTCGAGAACATGATAGTATTGTCGCTGAACGCGACATCGGAGCGAGTGAAATAAACGGTTTTACCATCCGGCGTAAAACTGGATGATGTCTCCATGGCGGAGGTTGAAACGATCCCGGGAGCGAAAAGTTGGGATACGACCTTGGTGTACTGTGAATAAGCTGCTGAGGGAATAAGCAGCAGCACAGTGAACAACAGAGAAAAAATGTGCGTGAGTTTCATTGAACCTCCGGATTTTGATATAAAGTTTTACTAACCGATGTACGCCCTGCCAGTCGCAAAGTTTCAATGGAACTTTTGGCAAGAAGAAAGACGGGTCATCGTTGATAGTCGAGACCTCCTCCAGCATGGTAGGCCACGCCACAGTGCTTTTCCGGGATCTACTCTACCCTGGTCAGCTTATAAGAGAGCGATTTTTTGGACGGGCCGGCGTTGGAGGTTTCCGGCGTGAGCGTCACCGTATTACCACTGATTTTGACCATGTAAGTCGACCAATTGCCATCCTTCATATCCGACGGAGATTTTGCGACGATCGGATGAAGCGTCAGCTTTTCTGCCATGACCTCGTACGTTCCAGAATTGGCATCAAAGCCATCCACAAATATCGAAAATAGCTGTTCCCCGCTTGCCTTGCTATAGTCGTCCAGCACGGGCCGCGGCTTGTCGCTGGCTACGTAAACCTTGCTGTAGTGCATTTTGGTAAAAATGTATACGCTCGGCTGCGTGACCTTCATCGTCATACCGGGCATCGTGATCTCCGTAAGCTGCCACACACCTTCGATATCCGATTTGCCTTGGGCGAAGGCAGAAATATCCAGAAGATTTGACGCAGACGATGGCGTGTCGCGTTCGAATTCGTCGGTAGCAATAAAGGAGAGATAGTCACGCAGCAGCCTGCTGGTGATCCCCTCCGCCGATTTTGTAACAGCGGCCGGAAGGGTGGCCGGCTCACATTTATCGGCCCGCTGTCCAAACAGTCCAGCGGGTGATAGAGAAATCGTTAGAATGAGCCCTAGATAATCCCGCGATCTTAAAAGCATCGGTCATCAGTCTCCTTGTTTGTGTTTTCGGGTTTGTATTAGATAACTATTCAGCGCACTTTGCAATTATGACGATCCTGGAGTTGGACGCGTCGACCGACGTGATAGCAACCTTTTGGCCAGAGTCCGAGTAAGGCTGCAAGGGGCCAAAGTACATAGGAGTTTTTAGAAGGAGAAAAGTCATCATGGTTACGGTTTTTGCGACAGCGGCTCTTTTGCTTGCGGCAGGCGGCAAGGCTACCTAGTCATCGACGGTTTTTGGTGAGTGGGATGCGTCGTTGAACACGCCCGCGGCGCGAAATTTATTGTTAAAGAACAAGATTTCGCCCTCGTCGGTCAAGCTTTTTTGGACAACAGCTAGGAAATGGACCGCGTCGATCGAGGCTCAGGATGTTCAAGCAGATTTGTCGTGTTTTCGGTGACGCTTGGGAAATGGTCGATGGCGGGCATCGGCAGGAGTTTGTTCGTCGTATCGGCCTGTGGCAACGAATCCTTTCTGCGGGAAACGCGGGGGCTTCGGCCTTGATTTAACATAGACAAAGCGGCGATCGAGAACATTCCGAGAACAGAGATGATAACCCCGATCATTACCACCTCTCGCACGTCGATCATTGACCCAATCAAGGCGATCAATATACCGGCGAACGCCGTCGACAACCCCCAAAAAGCTCGCGGGATCCGGCTTCTCGTTGCGTCAGCGGTCAAGCCCGCCCCGCACTCGCGGCAGAATTGCTGGCCGTCAGCCACCTGCGAACCACAACTAGGACAATCCATCATCAATCTCAATATATCAGCATTAGCAAAAAGGACATACCCGAATGATGCTGCATGTGTTCATTATTTCGCGATCCCGCTATCGCCGGATGAATCAAATTGCAAGACACTTAGGTCTGGTTTGTGCCTGTATGAAAAAGATGTTACAAGGAAGCTATCAAAGTATCTCAAAGGAGTGCCCAATATGAAACGAACTGCACTTTTCGTCGTCGGCTTAGTTGCCCTTTTGACGTCCCTGGGACTGGCCCAGGCCCCAAC
>JBBRSH010000033.1:0-38390 GCA_038245555.1 Pyrinomonadales bacterium
ATAGCCGTACCGGGCTTAACCTCGTAAAGCGTTGCAAAGGAGTTGACCGCTGCTAAAAGCGTAAATACGGTGATGAGGAGCAGCTTTTTCATACTTCTATTTATGTGAGTAACGGGGTTCCTGATGCCTGCGGGACGACCTTAGAGCGTTGATACTCAAATTGTACTATGCCCGGCCGCGGCATGTGAACCATTTTTTCGCCTTGCAAACCGCGTCAAGCGGGAATAGTATCGGCGCGCCTGACCAGTTTTTCGCCCTCAAGGAGGATCCACATATGACAATCGAGACGCTTCGTCACTTTTTTGGATGGTGCGCGGTCATCAATTACGCAATGCTGCTGCTTTGGTTCGTTCTGCACATAACGGCACACACTCCGCTTGTGAAAATGTGCGAACGTTTTTTTAACGTCACCGGCGACAAATACGATGCGATCAGCCTGAAAGCAATGTTTTTTCTAAAGCTCGGCATCTGGCTTTTCAATATCGCTCCCTATCTTGCACTAAGAATAATGGGATAGTGGACAGTTATGAACCTTATAGCCTTTAATAGGTTTTCTCAGCGAACTCAGCGTCTTTCTCTCCGCACTCTGCGTTGAAAAAATCCTCGGCAAAAGGTCGACGCTGAGATTGCGGAGATTCTCGCAGAGATCGGAGAGAAGGCTAGCATCAACCAAAAAAAGCCGCCGGTTTTAACAACCGACGGCCACCCCTTGTTAGTCGGATGAATTACCAAGGCAATTCCTGGCCGAGATGGATAAAGTGGCCGGTATGGCCGTCGGCCGGGAGCGTTGCTAGGTCGACGGAGGTTTTCGCCCCTTCCTCGACCTGGATCTGGCCGTTGGCGTTCATATCGGTGACGACCGAGCCGGGATGAGCGGCGTTGACCTTGACGTTTGTGTCCTTTAGCTCGTGTGCGAGATGGACAGCGTAACCGTTCAGGGCCGTCTTCGAAATGTTGTACGCCGGAACCTTGTAATTGTAGATCTCCGACGTCGGGTCCGAATGCAACCCGAGCGAACCCAGGCCGCTCGACAGGAACACAATGCGTCCGGCGTCCGACTTTTTAACAAGCGGCACAAACCTCTGGGTCAGTTCGACGGTGCTGAAAAAATTCGTGTCAAACGTCTTCCTGAACGTATCCGACGAAGTCTGGCTCGCCGGAACGGGAGTACCATTTGCATCAAATTCCTCGCCGAGAAATATACCGGCGTTGTTGATGAGAATATCGAGCTTGCCATACGTCGCATCGACAAATTTCGCCGCCGACTCGTGCGTTTTCGGATCGTTTACGTCGAGCTTGATATATTCGACATCGAGGCCTTCGTTCTTCAAAGCCGATTCCGCTTCCAAACCCTTCTCTTCGCTTCTGGCACCGATCAAAACCTTGATGCCCTGTTTGCCGAGCTGACGTGCCGTCTCAAAACCTATGCCGCGATTGGCTCCTGTGATCAAAGCTATTTTTTTTAATGACATGATATTTACCTTCCCTTTGTTCGAAAATTCAAGATTTTTGTAACAATGCTTGTTACAATTACAATCAAAAAAATTTACATGCAGACTGTCGCCGACATCAAAGACATCGCTAAGCTTCTCGCAAAATTATTTCTTTTCGTCTGCATATTTGTAACCATACTTGTTACAGATAATCTTGTCAAGCGATTTTTGAAAAATAATTTACCGCAGATAACATGGCCGCGGTTTTGAAGCGGCAGTTTCGATCTTTCACTGGCTGTGAGAAGAGGGAAAAAGTAAAAGAGCGGTCCGATACATCAGTTATCGGACCGCCTCGTTATGTACCGCTTAATTTTTACTTTTTACTGTTAATTCGTGTCGTCCTTGGAGCGGTGGACGCCGATCTTCATTCGGACGAGGTCCTCGACCGTTACGTTCGGGTTCGCGGATTTGGCTTTTTGGATAAATTCCCTATCGATGTTGAAGATACGAAATTTCACGACTTCCTCGGAGGAAAGGTTGGTAAATCCGTCAGCTTTAAGATTGGTCAAAAGCTCAGGTGTGACCTTGAAGATGCGGAATTTTACGACGTCTTCTGCGGAAAGATTGTCGAATCCGGCGGCTTTCAACTCGGACAGATATTCGGGCGTGACTTTGAAGATGCTGTATTTGACGAGCTGTTCGAAATCCTTTGTTCCAAAGCCCATATCGCTGACCTTTCTTACAAAGTCGGCATCGATCTTGAAGATGCGGGCCTTGACGAGGTCTTCCATCCTGAGGTTGGGGAATCCTGTCGCCTGCATCTCCGCCATAAATTTCGAGTCGACCTTAAAGATCGCGGCCTTAAAGAGGTCATCGACATTCAGCTCGCCAAAACCGACTGATTTGAGGTCGTCGGCAAGGGCCGTTGTAACGTTGATCAGAGCCGCGGACAGGAGGCGATCTTCCAAGCTCTCCCGGCTACCCTTTTCACGGACCTGCACGCCTACGACATTGTCCGTTCGCCGTTCCGTCGGATTAAAATCGAAGCCGCGGGCTTTCATTCCCTCAGCAAACGAACGATTTCCCGTAAATGTAAACGTGCCCGAGCCCTTGCCGTTGACGAACGTGCCTTCGCATTCGATGGTGCCGGCTTCGCGAACGAGGCGAAAGCTGACCCTTCCGTTCTGCGCCTGATCACGGGTCAGGCCCTGGAGTTCTTCGAACAAATAGCTCGAACCATTCTGATTATGTCCGCCATTTGCCGTAAGACGTTCGAAATTGAGCTGGATCTTGCCCGCATCGTCGGCCTTTTCTTCCTTATTCTTTCGCGACTCGCCCGTTCGCATCTCCGACGTCCATGTGCCGGTGATCGGTGTTTGGGCGACGATCACATACGAACCTATTACGATGACGATGAAAGCGATGCTCGAGAGAGAGGTAAGCACGCCGATAATATTCTTCCGCATTTTGGAAATCCTCCGTTCTTTCTGGCTAAATTTTTTTGCAAGAAATTGCTTTTAACATTGGAGAAACACCGCCGTTTTGACGTTTGTGACAGAAAAACGCCGTCTCTGGTTTATCGCAAAAACAACCGCTAATCCGACTGATAAATAACAGTCACGGTTTCTTCTTAAAGTCGTCAACCTTCTGCGGGGCGATGTTTTGCGATCGCATATACTCGACGGCTTGTTTTATGCTCACCTTGAGGTCCTTGACCGCCTGGGAGTCCGTCTCGCTGAGCGGTGCTATCGCAATATATTTCTGCATGTATATGAGGCCCTCCTGTTCCTTTTTGGTGTCCTCCGGCGAGGCTGCGGCTCCGGCCGCAAAAAGTGAAAGCCCAAGTCCGGCCATGGCTTCCGCGTGGTCTGGTTTTGTGGTCAAAGCGTCGCGATAGGCGGCGGCAGCTTTATCAAAATCGCCCGTCAGCCGCATAATGTCACCGAGACCGAGTTGGGCGCTCAACTTCCGGGCCGGATCGGCCTCGATCGCCACGTATTCGGCGTAGACCCGAGCGGCCTCCGATCCCTTAGTCGTGTCGATATTATTGATCACCTTGATGCGGTGGATCTCAACCGCGTTTGAGTACAGCTCCAACCTGACATTGGCCCGCTTCTTCTTCTCGGCCGAGTCGGTCGCTTGCCGGGCACTGGTCAGGATGTCGATCGCTTGTTTGAACGTGGTGAGAGCGTCGTCGTAGGAACTGTTCGCTGCGGCGATCCTTTCACGTCTGAGAGTGCTATTGGCAGCCGCGATACCGCTGAGATAGATATCGTACGCCTTCGATTTCTGGGCGATCAATTTACCTATAAGAAGTACCGCTGTGCCGGAAACATCGTCAGGCGCGGGCCTTACTCCCGAGCTGAATTTTTCGATCGCCGTGTCCCAGTCTCTGGCGGACAATGCGGCGCGGCCTTCCTCATTCGATCGGGCGATGTCCTTTGCCTGGCGATCAGACTCTTGCTTGTTCTCGTCAGGGCTCTTTTCAGGTGAGCGTTGAGCAATAATGCCAAAACTTGCGGCACTCAAACAGCTAAATGCCAAAAGCAAACTGGACGACACTCTTCGCAACATCGGACTCATCTGGCTTTTTAAGGATCTCAAAAATAGCACTGCCGGCTAGGGACAGGTACGAAAAAGGCTGTTTCCGTACGAACGTGGAAACAGCCTCGATCTCTAACAAACGTTCGCGTAACAACCGTTACGGTTTTTTCTTCGGAGCTACTTTCTGCGGTGCGACGTTTTGTTCCTTTTTCAAAGTTTCGATCAAGCCAACGGCATCCGCCTTATATTTATGCGTGTCAGGAGCGAGACCGACAAATTTTTGCAGATAGTTAGCGCCTTCCTGAAACTTTGTCTTGTCGCTGCTGATATAGCCGACATTCACAAGGCTGAGGCCCGCGCCCGCGAGAGCGTCGACGTTGTCCGGCGACGTTTCGAGTACCTTTCGATAACCGGCAATAGCATTCTCAAAATCTCCTGCCACACGATAGAGATCGGCAAGTATCAGGCTCGCCTCGGCTTTCTTTGCCGGATCGGTCTCTATATTGACGTATTCCGGAAGCATGACCTTAGCCACCTCGATCACCTTGTCGTCGACCTGTTCGATCTGAACGCTCAGACGGGCCGCATCTCTCAATCCCTGTAAAGCCGAAAGTTTATTTGCATCCAGGGTCTTAGGATCTCCAACATCGGCAGGTGAGGCCTTCGAGAGGATCGTCCAGGATCGCATGTATGATTCGGAGGCATCCGCAAAATCTTTTTTGGCTGCCGCCTTCGCCACATTTCGCTCAGCAACATCCGGCAATTTTACGCCTTTGTTGTAGACATCTGTTCCGAAGGCCCTCAGCGCGGCACCGCGGTTGTTCAGCAATACCGGTGCACTGCCCGCAAATTCCGGATCAGCGTCGATACCCTCAGTATACTTGGCTATTGCAACCTCGTAATTCTTTGCGTTGAACGCATCGTTGCCCTCTTTCAAGACACGGTTAACGACCTCATTAGCTTTTTGAGCCTTAGAGTTCTTATCCTCAACTTCCTTTTTCTTTGCTTCGTATTCCGCTTGGGCTTTCTTATCTTCGGCCGAAAGCTCCGCTTTGGCGGTACCTGGGGTTGTCGAAGCCTTTCCGTTTGCAGCATCGCGAACCTGGGCCTCGGTAAACTTACTGCCGTCACCCGGCTTTAATGTAACAAGGAGTTTGTCCTGACCTGCTTTTACATTTCCCAGATAACTGGGTGAGCAGCCGGGAGCACTGACAGAAAATACATAGACGGCGCCCATCGGAATGCCGGCAAATGAGAAGCTTCCATTCTTATCAGTCTTAGCAGCGGGAAATCCCGACTTGATATCTACCCGGTATACCTCTACTAGAGCACCTGCAACCGGCGTCCGGGTTCCACTGGTATCCAATTCGACCTTTCCGCTGACCGGTGCACTTTGACCAAAGACAGTAGATCCTGCGATCGCCAGCAAGACCGATACAAATACCGATGTTAAATATGATCTCCGAAACATTAATTTCCTCCGATGTTATACGACCCGTCTATAACGCTTTTGTAAGATGCCAGACTCAGACAATGAGTTTGATGCTAATAACGCTATTCTAACTCAAAGTGTCCGTAAAGTTGAAGCATCGAGGGCCCGCACACCGCGGGTTGATCACTTTGCCTGCCGGACTCCGCAAAGGGATAAGGGGTATGTTATCTTAGGTGTTTCGTATACGGCCGGAGGGCCGATCTAACGGAAATAATGTCAAAAATAGTCTACAACTTCAGCGCGGGTCCGGCGGTAATGCCGGTTCCGGTCCTCGAACAGGCACAGAGCGAGTTGCGGTCGTACAACGGGCTCGGTATGAGCGTGATGGAGATCAGCCACCGCTCAAAGCATTTTGAGGCGATAATCGAATCGGCACGAAACGGAATTCGCGAGCTTTTGCAGGTGCCTGACAATTTTCGCATCCTGTTTATGCAGGGCGGAGCTTCGCTCCAGTTCTCTATGGTCCCGATCAATTTTCTCGGGGCCGACCAAACCGCGGATTACGTGATCACCGGTTTCTGGGGACGCAAGGCACTAACCGAGGCCCGGCGATGCGGCAATATCAATGTCATTTCTTCAACTGAGGAAAATGGCTACAGGTCCGTACCCGAGCAGGCCGAACTAAAATTCAGCCCGGACGCACGTTATGTCCACTATGTCGCTAACGAAACGATCGAAGGCGTGGAATTCAAATATCATCTCGACGCAGGCGGCATTCCGGTGGTCTGTGACATGTCGTCAAACATCCTTTCAAAGCCCGTAGATTTTGATAATTACGCACTGATCTACACGGGTGCCCAAAAAAACATCGGCCCGAGCGGCATTGCGGTCGTAATTATTCGCGAGGATATGTTTGAGCAGATACCGGCCGGGCTTCACACGCTGCTCGATTATCGAGCCATCGATGAAAACGGGTCGATGGCAAACACACCGAACACATGGTCGATCTACTTGGTCGATCTCGTCTGCAAATGGCTCAAGGGCGAAGGCGGCGTTACGGCGATGCAGGTACGCAATGAGAAAAAAGCTGCTTTTCTGTACGATGCGATCGACTCAAGCGACGGCTATTACGTGGGCCATGCCTACCGTAACGCCCGCTCGGTGATGAATGTTACATTTAGCCTGGCGACAGATGAGCTTAACGAGCGATTTTGTTCAGAAGCCGCCGACGCCAGCCTTGACGGCCTGAAGGGCCATCGTTCGCTCGGAGGCGTTCGGGCTTCGATCTATAACGCGTTTCCAGAAGAAGGCGTTCACGCACTTGTAGATTTCATGCGGGATTTTGCACAGCGGAATGGCTAAGAGCGTCAAGAAGTTCACATTCTTCCGACTCGGAAACGGTCCGCAGGTCGATCAAAACCTTATCATCCACGATGCGCGTGATCACTGGCGGCGTTGAATTTCGCAAGGCGTATTCCAAATGGGCGGCTGTGAGTTTTTCGTGAGTCAAAGCAAGCAGAACGGTTTCCAACCGTGACGTGGGTGCAGCTCCGCCGCCGATGGCGGAGATCCCGTCTATAATTTCAAAATTCAAATCACAATTTTCAGGCAGACTCTTTCGAAGCTCCTCTGCGAACCTGCCGACGCGGCCGGCGATCTCTTCTTTTTTCATTGAGATCATTCGCAGAACGGGAATCTCAACTAACGCTGTCTCGCGGCGGTATGATCCGAGTGTTGCTTCGAGAGCAGCATAGGCCAACTTATCGACGCGCAGTGCACGATAGAGCGGGTGTTTTTTCAGCCGTGCAATGATCTCGCTTTTACCAGCGACGATCCCTGCCTGCACGGAGCCAAGCAGTTTGTCTCCGCTAAAGGTGACAATATCAACTCCCGCCCGAATCGAGCGGCTGACGACAGGTTCGTCGCTGAGGCCGAACTGGGTTAGGTCCAAAAGTGCTCCCGACCCGATGTCCTCGTAAATGAGGATGCCGTGTTTGTGAGCCGTTTCAGCCAGCTCCGCAATGTCGGGCATCGCCGTAAAGCCAACGATCCGATAGTTCGACGGATGTACCCGCAGTAACATCCGCGTGTTTTCACCGATCGCTCGTTCATAATCAGCGAGTTTGGTGCGGTTTGTAGTCCCCACTTCGCGAAGTACCGCTCCGGACTGCTCGAGAACATCCGGGATCCGAAAATCGCCGCCGATCTCGACCAGTTCGCCTCGCGAAATAACGACCTCGCCGCCATCCGCCAACGCCTTAAGTACGAGGAATAAGGCCGCCGCACAATTGTTTACGATCAGGGCCGCTTCCGCCCCGGTAAGTTCGGCGATCAAAGCTTCGGCTCGTTCACCCCTTTTGCCGCGCTTTCCCGTATTGATGTCGTATTCCAGAGTGCAATATCCCGAGGCCTCGTCCGCGACTGCCCGACGAGCGTTCGGGGACAACGGTGCGCGGCCCAGGTTCGTGTGGATGATCACGCCGGTGGCATTTATCACCCTTCGAGTTCCCGAACGCTGCTCGGCGGTCCATGCGGCCTCCAGACGGTTGGCTGCTTCGTCCAACAACCCCAGAGCGGAATGGTCATCGCGCGTTGTGGTTTGGTTACGAAGGTCCACCCGCAGCGATTCGACTGCGTCGCGGGCAAGTGTCGTCAGATGGCTGTGGCCGGCCACGGGATCTAAGCGAACTGCAATTTGTGTCCGCAGCAACTCATCGATCGATGGCAGATCGTTTAGTTTCGCAGCGGTGCCCGAGCCTCTATTTGGTTCCATAAAGGGCATTCTAACGGAATTTCAACAAAAATTGCGGAATTCAAATTACTTTAGCGGTTTATTAAGAATAGGTCTCCCCCCGACCTAAAATCTCCCACACCACCTTTTTATATGGCAATCATAGGCAATCGTCTCTACCGAAAAGATCAAAACAAACAAGAGGAGACCGTCGAGATCGACCCGCAACTCTCGCGGCTCGAGGACGATATCCGAAAGCTCAAAATAGATTTTGACATCTATTTCAGCGGTTCGACCAAGCGGCCGCCGTTAGAGGCTCGCGCGCGGCTCGACGCGTATATAAAGCGGGTCGCCGACAACCGCAGCCTGACCTATGCACAGCGATATTATTTCAACACGCTCGTTTCACGATTCACCTCGTACCGCGAATTATGGCGTCGCTCGCTAAAAGCAAAAGGCGAAGAACTGGTCTAGTCCAGAGAAATAACGACTTGCATACATGCAGCAACCATTTCGGAGCTATTCACCATTCATCACTCTGAATTCACCATCAGACCCTAATCAATATTCCTCGAATTAGTAACGCATCAGCACGTCGCCGGCTGATCCGAACTGCATCGAGCTGAATCCGCCAACAGCATCACCTGACTGGCTTGAATTCAGGATGTACCAGTTGGTGTTCGATGAACGATAGACACCGATGTCGGTTTTGCCGTCACCGTCGTAGTCTGCCGGTACAGGCGTATCCGAGGCGAGGCCGAACTGTGCCGAACGAAATCCCGTGGTTGAGCCCATGATGTACCAGGTGCCACCACGATAGACGGCAACATCAGCTCGTCCGTCGCCGTCATAGTCAGCCTGAACGGGAACGTCTCCCGTGAGGCCGAATTTGTAGGCAGAGAAGCCAGCAGTGCTTCCGTTGATAAACCATGTTCCGTTGCGATAGACAGCCGGATCGGTTTTGCCGTCGCCGTCAAAGTCGGCGGCGACGGGGATATCGGTCGAGACACCGAACTTGACTGCTTTGAAGCCGGTTAACGATCCCATGACGTACCATGTACCGTCCGACGGGCGATAGACTGCAAAGTCAGCTTTGCCGTCACCGTCATAGTCTGCTGCCTGCGGGATATCCGTTGCCAAACCGAAGTTCATGGTTGAGAATCCGGCCGTGCTGGCGAGAACGAACCATTGACCGTTACGGTAAACCGCAGGATCGGCGATCTCGTCGCCGTCAAAGTCGGCTGCGACCGGAATATCGCCGGCCTGGCCGAAGTGAACAGCACGAGCGGAACCGGTTCCACTGGCATGGTAGTACCAGTTGCCGTTCGAGGGGCGGAACAGAACGATGTCTGCCACATAATCACCGTCGAAGTCGAACCTTGGACGCGGCAGCGGCGGCGGCGGGCCTTCGGCGACGTTGATGAAATCGATCTCGTTGATCCGATTGTTCGGGAGCAGCGCTTGGTTAAAGGTCATGGTTCCGCGTCTATATTGTAATTCCACAGTCAGCGTGCCAACCGGGTTTGAGCCCGTTAGAGTCGGCGATATTATTCCTGTGGGAAAGATTGAGAGCTGATTTGGGGGAGATGGACCCTGGGTGACAACGATGCTCGTACCATAGTTAAATGTTCCGACTCCGGGAAATGCCGGATCTGAGGGATACGGTCCGTTGACAAACTGACACGAACCGGCCAGAACCGTGATGGGATCGGTCGGATACGGCAACGTAGTTGTAGGGTCGACAGGTGCGATCGTATAAGTGAACGGAGTACCGACAGCGACCCCGATACCCGCAACGCTGCAGAGCCTCAGGACAGCCGGTCTGTAATCGATCGGATCGACGACAAGGCCGAACCGGGAATCTCCCTCCTCGCCGTGGCCAACTGCGCCGACCGAGGTCGGAGCGAACGACCAAGCCAACGCCATCACAATACCGACAACCAGTGCCGCCGTACGCGAAAGCGTTCGGATGCTCCACATTGAGCGACTCAGTTTGGAAATAATTGTTTTGTCGCGTTTCATCTCTTTCACTTTCGATCTCATCCTTTTTCGGCGACATTACTTTGAATTAGTAGTGCATCAGCACGTCGCCGGCTGAACCGAACTGCACCGAGGTTAATCCCTCCCAAACGTTGTCGCCCTGGCTCGAGTTCAGGAAGTACCAAATGGTCGTCGATGACCGATAGACACCAAGGTCGGTCTTGCCGTCGCCATTGTAGTCTGCTGGCACAGGCGTATCCGTTGCGGTTCCGAACCGCGTGGCACTGAATCCGGTTGTTGAGCTGCTGATGTACCAGGTACCGCCACGGTAGACAGCGACATCAGCACGTCCGTCACCGTCGTAGTCAGCTTTAACAGGAATGTCGCCAGCGATACCGAATTGAACGGCGTAGAAACCAGCGGTGCTGCGGTTTAAGTACCACATTCCGTTACGATAGACAGCCTGGTCGGTCTTGCCGTCACCGTCAAAATCGGCAGCAACGGGGATATCCGTCGAGATGCCAAACTGAACAGCGTTGAAGCCGGCTGCTGAAGCCATGATGTACCAAGTGCCATTCGATGGACGATACACTGCAAAGTCAGCTTTGCTGTCACCGTCATAGTCTCCGACCTGCGGGATGTCCGTCGGGAGGCCAAAGCTTGCCGATGAGAATCCTCCGGCATAGCTGCCGAGAACGAACCATTGCCCGTCACGGTACACTGCCGGATCGGTCTTGCCGTCGCCATCGTAGTCAGCTGCAACGGGAATGTCGCCCGCCTGGCCGAACCGGATCGATCGGAACCCCTGGCCAACGGAACTGGGAGAGTAATACCAAGTGCCGTCCGAAGGACGAAAGACCGCGACGTCGGAGAGACGATCACCGTCGAAATCGAACCTCGCCGCGCGTGGTGGCGGCGGATCAGCGCCGCCATCGTTGACGAATCTTAGTTCGTTGAAGTAGAAGTTATTCGCGATCTTGAGAATGTTGTTGAACGTCAGGGTTCCTCTTCTATTCGGGCGGTCTGTCGTCAACGTACCAACGAAGTTAGGCGGATTCGGATTCGGCACCGGCGTTAAGGTCGGTGATGTGATTGCCGGGATGAACGTCCCGGCAACCGGAAGTTCTGTCACAACAATGCTGGTTCCGAAGTTGAACAGCCCAACACCCGGGAAGTTAACATCAGCGGGGAGCGGCCCGTTAACGAACGTGCACGAACCCGCGGCAACTGTGAAGGTGCCTGTCGGATACCTCCACGTGGTCAGCGGATCAACCGGAGCGATCGTGAACGAGAACGGCCTTCCGGCCTCGAGGCCCCCGGTTGGAACGTTACAGAGCTTGAGGATCGCCGGGCGATAAACAAAGTTCGCGAACTCGATCTCAGCAGACGTGTTACGGGCATTGATCACACCGTAACCGATGTAATTAACCCCACCAATCTGAGCATTCGGCCCGGCCAGCGTAGCCGTCGTCGACCCAAAGACGTTCGGATTCGGAGCGGAAGCAACAGCCGGGAAGGGAGCGGCACTTCCAGAAACGGCGACTGGAGCGGTCATAAACGCCGTTGTTGCCTGAATCCGTGAGACACGCAGGGCAGCCTGTGTGGCAGCGGCTCCAAGCGGAAGCACGGCCGTGTTTGTCGCCAGGTTGATTCCGTTCTCGCCGATAAACACGGGCTGTCCCACAACCCAGGTCAAGGGAGCGAATCCACAAAAACCACCTATGATTGCAGGTCCGGCAAGCACGTCAAACGTCGCGGTCTGCGGCAGGAAGTTAGGGGCATCCGGGTTGGTCGGGCTTACCCATCCGACACCGGAGATTGTGAACGAGAACACTGTGCCTACCGGAATATTCACCGGGTCCGCAGTGATCGTACAAACCTTGATGCGGCCGGGAAGGGATCTGCTGAAGAAACGGACCGTAGTGAGATTTTGACCGCCTGTTCCTTCGTTCAAACTTATGTTCGCGTAGCAACCGTTGGTATTGGTGATCGACGCTCCGCTTGAATTAAATCCAAGGTCGGGGAAAGATCCGTTTAGAGCAGTATCCGGAAAAGTCTTAATGTCCTCGCAGCGAAACGTCGCCTGGGCAAGTTCAGTTACATTCGCCGTGAATGCCTGCGTCGGTGATGGTGACGGACCTGCGTTGGTTTGCGGAATCGTGACCGTGATCGGGCCATCGCAGAATCCGACAGGAATGGAAAACGTCTGAGCCGGAACGCCCTGAATTGTATAGCTAAAGAATCCCGTAACATCGGCATCGAGTCCGAATTTGCAGATCATGACGGTGCCCGTGCGCGTGGTCTGACTTGTAAATAAAACGGTCGTCTGATCTGTCAGGTCCCCATCGGGAACGGAAATCAATGCCAGCCGCAGGCTTAGGCTCGAGCTGGCAAGTCGATTGGTTGGCGAACTGGTGATCCCGACAACTGCCGTATTTGCCCGAACAGACTCGATCACAGCGACATTGCCCGTTGCGACGAGAACAGGTGACGCACAGTTTGGAGCTCCGTTCAGCCCCGCAGGAACCTGGATCGTTCCGGCAATGCCTGAGACCGTGAAATCGAAGATCGTTCCTTCGGGAATGGAGTCGTTCGGGGCAAGCTGTTTACAGATCTTTATGAAACCGGTGCCGGATGCAACGACGTCCGAGTTAGTGTTAACGTCACCATTGACAGCGATGACCTTGCCAGAAACCGTGGAACCGTGTCCGACGGTTACCTCGTCACGCGAGATGACGTTGGCTCCGATCATTGCGTCGGTACCGATCGTGGCTGCGTCGCGCGAAAAGATGTAGACGTTTGTTGCCTGTGCACCGCCTTCACGAACGATGCTTGACGCATCGTCTGCCGTAAATGTGCCGTTTACGCGAAACACGAAACGGGCATTGGCGTCGCCGCCTGCATCGACCGTCATACGGCCTGCAATCGTAGCCGATCCAACACAATAGACGCCGGGGCCAAAGCTATGGCCGCCGAGGTTCGCATCGTTGATGTTTATGCACGGCAGCTGATCGACGGCACTGAACGCATCCAGAAGGTCGCGTTGAGCACCCGTCGCATCACCCGTGCTCAGAGCATTCGACTGAACACCGTGGACATCACCGGTCGAACCGACGATACCACGGATCTCAGAACCCTGATCCGAAACACTGTTGCCGCCAAAGACACCTAAACTTTGTGCTGATCTGAAATTCAAGGCATAGTTGAGCATTTCAGCCGTAGCCCCGCCTTCGGTGTCCCGGTCTGACGCACTCACCTTTGAAGAGATCTGGGAGGGGCCAAATGACCATGCCAAAATGAGCACAAGGCCAACAGACAAACCAACTGCCGCCAAAAGCCCTCGATCGCTCATCTCACTTTTCAATGTCTTCATAGTCGCTCACAACTGCGGAATTGTCTGACGCGTCACGATCGCGTGTAGATACGTCTTTTGCAATTAAAAAGGCTGTCGATTGCCGCCTCTCTCGGTTTGGAAAAAATTTATTCGGGCGAGAGTTAAATATATGACCAATATTAGCGAGCTTTCAAATAAGGCACTGATACACTTCGGCGCGCCCGCTCAACATATTACCAATCTTACTATGGTCGTAAATGATCGAATTACATCATTTAATGATTCAATGGCATCATGAATCGCTACCGTCTCCGGTCTCAACGAAGGGGTTCAAGGGCGGCATGGCGTCCAAGGATCCTAATAAAGCAAACAGCCCGTTTTGCGGGAACCGGTCAGACGGAGTACCCGACCGACATGGACGAAATGGCAAAAAAGGCCGCCCGATGACTTTGCCATCGGGCGGCCTCTTTCTTATTTATTTGTATTGTCGCGATAGCCTATTCGACTTTTGCCACATTTTCAGCCTGCGGTCCTTTTGGGCCATCGGTTACCTCGAACTCAACTTCCTGACCCTGGATCAAGGTTTTATAGCCATCGCCGCTGATCGCGCTGTAATGGACAAAAATGTCCTGTTCGCCGGGTTGCTCGATAAACCCGTAACCTTTGGCGTTGTTAAACCATTTGACCTTGCCGATTGCTTTTGACATTTCTCGTAAATCCTCCTGAAAACTTAAAAAAACAAATTTTCATGCCGAAAATGGTGGAAAGAACACACAGGCACAAAAACAAAAAACACAACCGCTAAATCAGCGTTTCGGCGTAAAGGCCGGTGCAGCAAAAGATTATTTCGGATCATTAATTTCGAAACAAAACAAATCTTCAACTACAAGATTTTTTCGCAAATTTTTAAGTGTGTTTTCGTGTGACGAGGGCAAATTTACCCAAATTGTAAAGATGTGTCAAGAACTTTTTCAACAAAAACCTCGAAATCGTTGAAAATTGACATAATTTACCTCATAAACGAAGATAAACCTTGATTTAGGCGGCTTTAAGCAGGTATAGAGATGAAAAAACCATTATTGCTGGCGATAGGTTTTCTGGCAGGTGTCATGCCTATCACTGCTCAAAAAACGCTTTCGGCGGCAGATGGCAGGACTCATAAGGTGCTGATGCAGCTTGAGCGCGATATTGGCCAGGCCAATATCCGTCGCGACAAAAAATTCTTCGAACAAATTGAGGCCGACGAGTTCATTTTCACCGACTCGGGTGGCGGCATTACAACAAAGGCCGAGGATGTTGCGAGCCTCGATAAACCGCCGGGCGACTTTCAGCTCATGGCGTATGACGTCGATGAGATGAAGGTCAGCCTTTACGGCAGCACCGCCGTGGTCACCGGCCGCACAACTACGGTTTCGAAGGGAAAGGACCGTGAGATTACTTCACGCAGCCGGTTTACAGACGTTTTTGTCATGCGGTCGGGCCGCTGGCAGCTGGTTGCCGGGCATTCGTCACGCATCCGGGAGCCGCAAAAATAACCAATGTCTAACGAATACGGAAAAGATCCGCTGCTCTCATACAACGAATATCTAAAGGTTCCCCAGTTGCTCGAGCTGCAGCGGACACTGTCGGATCCGACCAGCCACGATGAATTGCTCTTTCTAGTTATTCACCAGACGTACGAACTGTGGTTCAAGCAGATCCTGCATGAGATCGACGCGACCATCAAGTGGCTACGCGAAGGCCGCACATTCCGCGTAAATCACAGCCTGCGGGCCGTCACCGCCATCGAGAAAATAATGGTCTCGCAGATCCACATCCTCGAGTCGATGGCCCAGATCGGCTTTCTCGAATTTCGCGACAAGCTAAACCCGGCGAGCGGTTTTCAATCAATGCAGTTTCGCGAGCTTGAATTTGTCTCAGGGCAAAAAGACGAGCGGATCCTAAAGAGCTTTGAGAACGACGAATACGCGTTCCCGCGATTGTCGGCCCGATTTGAGCAGCCGAGCATCGCCGATGAATTTTGGTCGCTCCTCGGCCGCACGGGCTTTGCGACCGAGACGCATGAGGACAAAGTAGCCACTATCGTCGAGATACTTACCCATCCGGAGAAATACCCGGATCAATTCAACATGCAGGACCTGCTCATCGAGCATGACGAAAATATCGCGCTGTGGCGATACCACCATGTCTTGATGGTGGAACGAATGCTCGGAATGAAACGCGGGACCGGCGGTTCGGAAGGGGTTGGATACTTAATGACGACGCTGACCAAGAGATTCTTTCCGGAGATCTGGGAAGCGCGAACTCATCTAAAGGTCGCCTAGCGGCTCTCGTTCCCGAGCCTGTCGACGCTCTTGACCACGACCTTTTCGATCTTTCGGCTTGCCGAAAGCGTGATGTGTTTTTCGGATGCCGGCAAAACGGAATAGCTCCAGCCAACCTTATCCCGGGCATAGACTACAAACCAAAACGCCCGACGAACTCCGGTTTCACGCCAGCGGACGGAGACGTATTTCACGGACCGCTTGAGCGTGACGACTGGCGGATTCACCGGTTCAACTCGTATCCACCCGAAATCCGGGATGATCGCGTCAGCTTTATAGACTTGCTCGCGGAGAGTTTTTTGAATGCCGCCCATGTCATTTCGCAGCGATCTCTCGCTAAAAAATATAGCTCCCGAAGTTTCCGGTGACGTACGGGTCTTTGCGATCTGTGAGGCGATCTCGTCCGCCGTGAACGTCGGTGTCGAACCTATTCGATAGGCCGCGATACCCGGCCATATATAACTGTGACGAACATTCTGTTCCTTCCACCAGTCGAGCAAAACGGGAAAGCTCTGACCCTTTCTGGCTGTTTCCCAATACAGCTGCGGTGACAGGTAATCTACGGTCCCGTCCTGCAGCCACTTTCGCGAGTCAGCATATAGTTCGGTGTACGAATTGAACCCCGCGATCCCGCGAGCCGCATCCGGCTGCCAGATCCCAAATGGCGAGATACCGAAGACGACGTCGCGTTTTATCCGCTTTATTTCACGTCCGGCCGACTCAATAAATGCGTTAACATTCGCCCGACGCCAATCGTCACGGCTCATCGGCTTTCCAAAGGCGCCGGTCGTCGCCGTCTTCAGATATTCCGTCCAATTGGCCTCGTCGGGAAAATCTATCTTCTTTCCCGAAGCATCCAGTTCTGCGTACGGATAAAAATAGTCGTCGAAATGCACGCCATCGATGTCATAACGCCGAACGACATCTTTTATGACGTCCAGCGACTCCTCGCGGGACCGACGATCGGTCGGGTCGAGCCACATGTATTTGCCATATTGACGAACGATCGCAGGCTGTTTCTTCGAAACGTGGTCGTCGGACATTGTTTTTGCCGCCGGGTGATATGCACGGTAAGGGTTAAACCAGGCGTGAACAAGGATGCCTCTCTTGTGGGCCTCGGCGACGACGAACTCAAGCGGGTCGAAATTCTGAGGCTTTCCCATCGAGCCGGTCAGAAATTCGGACCACGGCTCGAGCTTTGAATTATAAACAGCATCCGCCATCGGACGGACTTGGAAGATAATTGCGTTCAAACGCAGATTTTTAGCGAGATCGAGGATCGCGATCAACTCGGCCTTTTGCTGCTCGACAGGAAGGCCTTTTTTGGACGGAAAATCGATATTATCGACGGTCGCGATCCAGACAGCCCGGAACTCGCGGCTGATCGCCGGCAGATCCTCTGCGTCGACATGCAAGCCTGCAAACAGGATGACCGCAACTAGGACAACAGAGTGCATTAATGATGAAAATGATCTCATGCTAAACAAAGACCGAAAAAACCTCATTAGAAAAGAGCTTGCCTTTGCGGGTTAACCTCAATTGGCCATCGATGATTTCGATCAAACCGGCTTCGTTGGCCCCGATCAACTCCGCCTCGTATTTTTTCATCAGATCCACGCCAAATTGTCGCGCGTATTCGGCAAGATCAACACCTTTTTCTAACCTGAGTCCGAGAAAGACAAACTCCGACCCGATATCAATATCCTCACTCATCACCTCCGCCGAGCCTGAATTTGCGATCAGTTCGACATACTTCGCGGTGTCGCGTTCATTGGCGTAACGCCTGCGGCTGTCGAACGAATGGGCTGAGACGCCAAAGCCGTAAACCGGATCGAGTGTCCAGTATTTTGAGTTGTGACGGGATTCGAAACCGGGCCGAGAAAAGTTTGAGATCTCGTATTGCTCGTAGCCCGCTGCGGCGAGGCGGTCGAGCATCAATTCGTACATTTCGGCTGCGAGTTCCGGGTCGGGCTGGGGCTGGCGGCCGCTCCGCAGCTGTTCGGCGAGCGGCGTTCCCTCGTGGATCTCAAGCAGGTAAAGCGAGAGGTGCTCCGGCTGCATGGCGAGAGCTTCGTCGAGATTGCGTTCCCATTGGCGAAGCGTCTGTCCAGGCAATCCGGCGATGAGATCAAAGCTGATATTGTCGAAACCGGCGTCGCGTAATAATCGAAAGGTGTTCCGGGCATCGCTCGCAGTGTGTCCCCGGGCAAGCAGCTTAAGGGCTCGGTCGTCGAATGTCTGGACGCCAAAACTTGCCCGGTTGACCCCGAAAGACCGGTAAGCTGCGAGAGTCTCAGAGGTAACGGTCGCCGGATTCATCTCCATCGTGATCTCGGCATTGTCAGAAATATCGAATCTTGCCCGGATCGCATCGAGTATCTTTGAAACCTGGCCCGGATCCAGCAGCGATGGTGTCCCGCCTCCACAATATATCGTGTCGGCAGCTAGTTCGAGCGAAAAAGCATTGATCTCCGAAATGATCGAGTCGACATACCTACCGACCGCTCCGCTATCGCGGTAGACGTCCGTTGCAAAATCACAGTAGGAACAGCGCGATTTGCAGAACGGGATATGTAGGTAAACTCCGGCGGTCATATATACTGTCTATTGTAACGGAACAGAATGGAACGCATAGCGTAAATCGAGCGTCGATATATATGGAACAGACCTCTTACTGGGTATCATTTGCGGCTTTTGTAATAGTGATGGCGTGCTGGTTTGTTTTTGCTGCCGCCTTTTTGTTTCGAAAAAAACCCGCTCAGAGTAAGGAAGCCGTAAAGCTGCCCAAGTCGTGGGCCGGCATCGTCCTGCAGGGCCTGTCGTACGCGGTCGTCTGGTCGCTCCACCGGACACCATTCTTTTCGTCGTTTGCGGGCGAGAACTACGCAATTAATATCGTGCTGCAAATAGTTGCGGTCATTTTGTCGATAAGTTCCGTCATCCTCACGATGTCGGCGGTTCGCGAGCTAGGCAAGCAATGGAGCCTCGCCGCACGGCTGACCGAAGACCACAAGCTCATTACGACCGGGCCCTACAACCTCGTCCGCCACCCGATCTATACCGCGATGCTCGGCAAATTGATCGCAACCGGAATCGTTTTGAGCCATTGGGCAATTGTTCCAATCGCGATAGTTGTATTTCTGATCGGGACTTTTATCCGAACGCGATTTGAGGAACGTCTGTTGAGTGAAGCTTTTGGAGACGAGTTTGCACGCTGGAAAGCGAAGGTTCCGGGATTGATCCCGTTTGTTAAGATCTAGTTTTCCAAACGTGACCGCAGCGAATCTCGCCATGCATTCTCGAGCTCCGAGATCGGGGCCGAGATCTGAGATTCACCGTCCAACGCAATTTTTAGCATATCGACATCGACGCGGCCGATCACTTCGAAAGGACAACTGTCCGCCAGGGCCGTAACGTTGATCAGGTCCTCAGGAGAAAAACTGATGACGATCCTCGACGGAGTTTCGCCAAAAAGCAATGATGCGACCGAGAGCCCATTGGCCGAAAGCTGGATGTCGGCTCCGAGAGCTTCGCGACCCAGAGACGAGAAGCAACTCTCGGCGATCGCTATCGCAAGGCCGCCGTCCGAGCAATCATGGGCCGAAGAAACGAGGCCTGCATCGATCAGTTTCAGGCATGTCTTCTGAACCCGATCTTCCAATTCCAGATCGACTTGCGGCACAACGCCGTTTTCGATGATCTCGGCCGTTGACAGGCCAAGGACAGTTTGGGCATATTCACTAGCCCCGAGGTCGTCCTTGGTGGTACCCATAATAGCAATGATGTCGCCCTCGGCCTTAAAGCCGTGCGTGACCAATTTTCGCGTGTCTTCAATGAGGCCGACCATACCGATCACGGGCGTAGGAAGGATGCCGCGGCCATCGGTCTCGTTGTAAAACGAGACGTTGCCAGACACGACCGGCGTTTCAAATGCCTCGCATGCCTCTGTAATGCCATCGATGACCTCCGAAAAACTCCACATTACTTCGGGACGTTCCGGCGATGCAAAATTTAGACAATTTGTAACCGCGATCGGCGTCGCTCCGACGCAAACGACATTTCGGGCGGCCTCGGCCACGGCGAGCTTTGCTCCCATCCGCGGATCGATAGCCGTAAATTTGCCGCTGCCATCCAAACACATCGCAATCGCCCGCCGCGTCTCTTTAACGCGGACAACCGCCGCGTCTGCACCGGGCAGCACGGCCGTATTCGTCCGGACCATGGTGTCGTACTGCTCGTAAACCCAGCGTTTTGAACAAATGTTTGGCGAAGCCAAAAGGGCTCGAAGCGCGTGTTCAAGGTTCAAAGTTCCAGGATCAAAGCGTGGATCGACCTTTGAACTTTGAACCTTGAACTTTGAACTTGGTTCAGTCATAGGCCGCTCGTATTTCGGAGCTTCGTCCGTCAACGCGAGCACAGGCAAGTCGGCTTTGAGTTCGCCGTTGTGCATGATCTTGAGCCGGTCGCCTTCGACCACTTTACCGATAACGACGGCGTCGAGGTCCCATTTGTTAAATATATCGACGACCTGCTTTTCCCGGCCCTTTCGTGCGACGATGAGCATTCGTTCCTGCGACTCGGAGAGCAGCATTTCATAGGCCGTCATCCCCGTCTCACGCTGAGGAACAAGTGTAAGATCGATCTCAAGGCCCGTGCCGGCCCGCGCCGCCATTTCTACAGACGAGGATGTCAGTCCCGCAGCCCCCATGTCCTGAATGCCCTCTATCGCCCCGGAACGCATCGCTTCGAGACATGCCTCGAGCAGGAGTTTTTCGAGGAATGGGTCGCCGACCTGTACGGTTGGACGTTTTTCGAGGGCCTCTTCGTCAAACTCCGCAGAGGCCATTGTCGCTCCGTGGATCCCGTCACGGCCTGTTTTTGCACCGGCATAGAGAACCGGATTACCGATGCCCGATGCTTTCCCGAAGAATATCTGGTCCTTTCTAACGATACCCAGAGCAAAGGCGTTGACCAACGGATTGAGGCTGTACGACTCGTCAAAGACAACCTCGCCGCCGACCGTAGGTACACCAAAACAATTGCCGTAATGGCCGATGCCCTCGACGCAGCCTTTTAGTATTCGTTGATTTCGTGCGAAATTTTTTGAATGTTCGATCGGACCAAACCGCAGGGAATTCATCGCGGCGATCGGCCTCGCGCCCATCGTAAACACGTCGCGCAGGATGCCGCCTACGCCGGTTGCCGCTCCCTGGAAAGGCTCGATGAAGCTCGGGTGATTGTGCGATTCGACCTTAAACGCCACGCACCAGTCGTCACCAATATCAACGACACCGGCATTTTCTCCGGGGGGCACAATGACGCGCGGCCCTTGGGTTGGAAGCCGTTTTAGATGAACCCGCGAAGATTTGTACGAACAATGCTCCGACCACATCACGCTGAAAACGCCGAGCTCGGTAATGTTGGGCTCGCGCCCCATCAGTTCCTTTATCTTGTCGTACTCGGCAGGCGAAAGACCGTGCTGAGCGACGGTCTCCGGTGTAATAGGTGTTTCGTTCATCATAGGTCGGGTTCTTGCGTAGAAAACGAAACAGTCATTCTAGCCCGTTTGAAGTATGATGTCGATTTGACGGCCCGCTCGCTTAAATATTCGCACGGAGTCGACCTCGGTTCGCTCCTCATTTTCGTCTGACATATCGATCATAAACGACCTGCGGGGTGTCGAGATTACGGCCTGCCTTGATGTTAACAGCGAGGCGAATGAACTGTGCCATCGACCAGGCCAGCGGCGTCGCGGAGCCCGTCCCCTCGCCGAATTTGAGCGGCGGAACATATTGCGGGTCGGCCGTCGGGATTTCTTTTTTGTCCCAGACCTGTTCGGGGATCAGGAGGCCTTCGTTGGCGAAAGCGAGCATTGTATCAAGTCGGTAATTAAAGCTTGCCGGACATTCTATACTTCCATATTCGGCGTTGGACGCACGGTTCTTCAAAACTAAAATCACTTTATTCCCTTCACATTTCGCGAGCTCGTATTGTCCACGCTCACCAGTCAACAACGCCCAAAGCCGCCCTTTGCCCGTATATTTTCCGTCCCAGTTCCAACGACGGCCGTCGTCCATTTCGCCGTAGCCGTCGTGGTTATAGCGATAAAACCCTGATCCGTTCGGTGTGTCGACCTTTATCAACTGGTCGATGATCTTAACCGACTTGGCGACGAGCGGATCGTTGGCCGGTTTGATGCCGAGGCGGACGAGGTCGAGAAAGCCGGCGTCGACGATCTCATTTTCGTAAAAGGTTCCGGCTCCGTTGTTTAGCTCGATCTTTTCGCCAGCGTCCGGTTTGCCGTTTGCCGTAATTCGAACGTAATAGTTACCGTCGCCGTATTTGCCGTTGGTCGTTGCGGTCCAGCGTTCGACGTTGCGTGCCCAGTCGTCGGCCGTCGCGAGCCAGATCGTCGCGGAGGCATCGTCACCATTCTTTTTGGCAATCTCGGCAGCACAAACGAGCCCCGCGATCTCGGCGGCGATCGTTGACGGGGAATATCCAGGCCGCTCTTCCCACCGGTCCTGCGGCGTTTTTGGCCCCATTTTAACCAGAAAGTCAGCGGCCGGCTTGACGTGTTTCTGATACGTATCTTTATCAAACCGCCCAAGCTGCCACGCCATGATCAGCGGATAGCCAACCTCATCAAGCTGGAGCGAACCCCAGCCTCTCTTGCCGTCAAGCCACGAGTTTTGGGGAAAGCTGCCATCGTCTTTTTGCTGGATCTTGAATAGAAAATCAAGCGCCCGCTCGGCAGCCGGCTTATCGCCCAAGGCTAGATAGGCGGTGAAAACGTGATACAGGTCGCGAGCCCAGACAAGGTGATAACCGCCGCCCACATCCTCGTTAGCGTTCGCCCCGCCGCCCCACGGCACAGTCAAACTCGCGACATTGGCCCCGCGAACCGTCTTATCTTCCTGCGCCTTCAAAACCATCGCCGCCATGTTGAACTGCGCTTGGTATTTTGGATCGACTGTCGGAATGGTTTTGACGTAATCGGCCCAGCCTTTTTCGTACTCGGAAAGGCACTTAGCAAATCCCTTCGCTTTGGACATAACAGCGAAAATAAAAGACGCGGATTCGCCGTTGGCAAAACTTAAAAAGGTGGTGAAATGCCGCGGATTTTTGACTTTAGCAATTTGGACTACGTTTCCATTTTTGGCTTCGCTAAAAGTCGTAGTTATACGTCCATATTGCTTAAGCTGGTCCAAACCGTCACTAACGCCGAAATAGCCGTTTGACTGTTCTTCGGTTCCGGTTGAAATAAGCAGGGATGAATAAATGTTGCCATCGTTCGCACTCACATTGTCGTTCTTAATCAAGGCAGTGTCACCCATCCCACTATTGTTGATAGAGGGATCGTAATAGACGTAGAGGTTGAGGTCTCGATTATTGGTTTGGAAATTGACGTCTATTACCACAACCCCAAATCGACGGGGATCAGTTACGTAAGTTTTGGTAATTTTCCATTCTCCGGATTTTGACTTGTTGATCTGCTGAAACGTCAGCGAATCCGGGCGCAATACTTTTATTTCGTGGATCGCGTCATCCTTTTCGGTTTCAACTTTTTTCGTCGTAGGGTTTACGACAATGAACTGCAGCATCTGCACATTCGCGGTGGTCACGTCCGGGTAATAGACCTCGGTCATCACGCCCTGGGCGAGGGTAAACCAGACTTTGCTTTCGAGCGAGGTTGAGGTGCCGATGGCCTGTTTGCCGCCAGTTTCCCAATGAGCATCCTTGCCGGGGCCGCCGGGGGCCGTGGTTTGTGCGAAGGCGCTGGGGCAGAGGAATATTAACCACAGATAAACGCAGATGGACACAGATAGGTTACGGACCGCAAAGGTCGCATTACTGCTCAAAACCATGGGGCGGCAAGCCGCTTTTCGACGAACGAAGTGCTTTTTTCCTGATCGTTGTTTATCTGTGTCCATCTGTGGTTACTGCCTTACTTCAGTTTGTCCGTCCGTAAAATTCCGTCAATTCGGCCAATCGAGCCGTTATCCTTTCCGAGATCGAATCCTCAGCCATTCGCCATTCCCAGTTTCCGCTGCCGGTCGCGGGCGTGTTCATTCGCGAATCGCTGCCGAGGCCGAGAAGGTCCTGGGCTGGCACGATGGCCGTGTCCGAAACCGACGCGAAAAGCTCGCGGATCATATCCCAATGGATCTCGCGGCCATTTGACCGGATGTATTTGCGGCAATGGGTGCGGACGTTTTTTGGTGCCGATCGATACCATCCGGCGGTCGTATCGTTGTCGTGCGTGCCCGTGTAGGCAACCGAATTTTTAACGTAATTGTGCGGCAGATCGCGGTTCCGGGCGTCGCCGCCAAACGCGTATTGCAGGATCCGCATTCCCGGAAAACCTAATGTGTCCCGCAAGCGCTCAACCTCGGGTGTCATCGATCCGAGATCCTCGGCAATAACGGTAAGCTCGCCGAGTCGCTCACGCAGCACCGTAAAAAGTGCGTTGCCGGGTACGTCATTCCATTTGCCGTTCTCGGCGGTCTCGTCGGTGCCGGGAACTTCCCAGTTTCGGGAAAAGCCGATGAAGTGGTCGAGCCTGACGATGTCGACAGTCTCCAAAGTAAAGGCCATTCGTGCAGTCCACCAGTTGAACCGGTCGGCTTGCATCGCTTCCCAATCGTAGATCGGATTGCCCCAACGCTGGCCCGTTTTTGAGAAATAATCCGGCGGCACACCGGCGACAACCTTTGGCGAGCCATCCTTATTAAGCTTGAATTTACCCTGATTGCACCAAACATCGGCCGAATCATGTGCGACAAAGATCGGGATATCACCGATGATCCGCACGCCGTTGTCCTTAGCATATTTACGAAGCGCGAGCCACTGGCGAAAAAATAGGAACTGGTAAAATTTTTCGGCCGTTATTTCACGCGACAGTTGCGAGCGTGCCTCGTCGAGAGCCGACGGGTCGCGTGATTTTAGCGGATCGGCCCATTGGAACCAGGCGGCCTGTTTGTTTGATGCCTTAAGGGTCGAGAACAACGTGTAATCATCGAGCCACCAGGCGTTTACGTGACAGAAATAGTCAAATCCCTCGCGCAGACGCGAATTCGATTCTGCCTGAAACGTTTCAAACGCCCTTGCGAGAACCTTCGTCTTCCACGCACCGACATTGTCGAATTCAACCTTTTTTGCGCTAAATTTCGAAATCCCTTTGAGAACTAACGGCGACAAAAGATCGTCATCTACTAATTTCTCAGGAGAGATCAACAAAGTGTTCCCGGCGAATGCCGAATAAGCCGAATATGGCGAATTACCCTGACTGACAGGCCCGAGCGGAAGTATCTGCCAATAGGTTTGTCGCGAGCGAACCAGTAGATCCACAAACCGATAGGCCTCGCTGCCGAGATCGCCGATGCCGAATTCGCCCGGCAAAGATGTCGGGTGGAGCAGGATGCCGGAGGCACGTGGAAAATCATTTGGCATAGATCCTCAATTCAAAATCGGATTAAGCGGGCCGCTGGCGATCTCGCCGGGCAGTTTGCCGTCAAGCCACGCATTGCAGTCGGCTTGTTGATAAAGCGAATCAGGCCGTGTAACGCGAGCACCGTCGGCGAAATAGATGACCGTCATCACCGAACGCATCTTTGACGACGTGTTCGCCCCCGCGCCATGGATCGTCCAGCCCCGGTGAAAAGTCGCGTCACCGGCGGACATCGATTCGCCATACGCAACGGGAAATCCGCGCTCCGCGATGTATGTTTTGTAAGCAGACTCGCTTTCGTCCGATATTTCGATCGAGCCGATCGGTCCACCTTTGTGCGATCCGGAGGCGAATTTCATTAAGCCCATTCCATCGTCGATATCGATCAGCGGCATCCACATCGTGATCGTCCGGTCAGTGTCGAGCGGCCAATAATATTGGTCTTGATGCCACGGAGTCTTGCCGCCGCCCGGCTCCTTGAACAGAGCTTGGTCATGATAAAGACGGACACGCTCGACTCCTAAAAGACTCGCGGCGATCCGAGCAAATCCGCCATTGAAAACAAATTCTTTGACAGTATCGTCACGTGTCCATAGGTTTGTGACCTGGAGGAAAGCTTTACCGTATGTGTCGCGTTCGCTGATCTCCCGGCTTTCAGTATTATGCGAAAGGCACGCTTGCTGGATCGCGCGCCGGAACCGGGCGATCTGATCCGCCGTTGCAACATTACGCAGCAGGATATGGCCGTCACGGTCGAACGCCTCGTGTTGTGTAGCAGTCAGAGGATATACGCGAGCCAGTTGGATCACTTTGTTCTCCGCACGCGGTTCGCGTCCCTGATTACTCGCCACGTACCCGCGTCCCGGTCAAAGACTGAATTCAAACCCTGTTCTTCCATCGGCGGGTCGCCCATCAATTCGTCTCCGGCTTTCCAAAACGTTTGCCCCGAAATTGGCCGTGCTGAGCCGCCAAACGCCCAAAAATTGGCGCCGCCAATATAAGGATTCCCTTTTGCCTGGCCACCGACAAACGACAATACATTCTTGAAATAACTGTCCCTCAGAGTCGTACCGCTTTCCGGCGTCAGCAACTGGCCATCGCGCGGAAGGCCAAATTCTTCCAACACCAATGGTTTATTGAGTCTAACGGCTACGGCGGCATTTTCAGCGATGTACTTTTGGGTTTCGGCGGTCGCGTTTGAAAAGCCCTCGGACATCTTGCCATTCACAAACCATCCCCAGTTTTTAGGCCAGATATGGATCGTCAGGTAGTCGATGTTTTTGTCGTTGTGGATACTCTCGTAGAGCTCGATGCTCTCCGTTCCGATACGGCCTTCGTGGCCGATGGTAACCAGATGCCGGCGGTCCTTCGCCTTTATCGACGCGGCAGCCCGGGCGATCCATTTGCGATACGCGTCGTTCGCCGCAGGCCGCATGGGCCGGGGTTCGTTGGCGATCTCCCACGACATGATGGCCGGGTCGTCGATGTATTTCTTTCCCGAGATCTTGTTCGTCCGTCCGATTATAAGATCTGCCTGCCGCTCGTATCCGTCGGCACACGCGGCGCAAGAGTAAAATTTTGCAACAACGTCGCGCAGCTCGTCCCATGAGGGTTTTTTGGTCTCATACTCGCGGCCGATGACTCCATTCCAGATCAAATACTGCTGGAACCCGCCGCTCCATTCCCAATTGTTGCTTAGAAAGATAACCGCCTTCATTCCGCGCTTGCCCATTTCAGTGAGCACCAGATCGAGGCCGTCGAGAACGCTTGCGTCAAACTTTCCGTGCTCAGGTTGGAGCGACGGCCCAACTCGGGTGACGCCGTTCATTAATCCGACACCCTCCGCACCGCCGAGCAGTCGAAGGTTGGTGATGCCGTTCGCCTTCAGAAAATCCAGTTCCTGTTTGAGGCGCTCAATGCCGCGCTTTCTGTCCTTCTCGAGCCTCAAGAGGCTGCCGTACCAGTAGTTCGCGCCGATAAAGTAGTATTGCTTGCCGTCCGCGTAAAACGCGTGGCCTTTGACAGTGACGAACGGGTCCGTTCGGGCATGGGCCGGCGGCGTCAAAAACGCTGAAATAAGCACGAGACCAATGATGATACGGACAAACATTCAAATAATATTAAGACATCCGTGGCTCGGATAACAAAAAGCGGTCAGACGGTCGGTCATTACGATAAATAAAGAGTATGATGCGATATCGAGGCCGAGTAGAAAAGCGGCGGAGAACGGGATAATTTCAAGAGACCACATGAGTAAGAACAGCCCAATGGCGATCATAGTTTATGGTGTCTCCGGCGTCGGCAAGACAACAGTTGGCATGATGTTGGCGAAGGAATTGGAATGGAAGCTTTACGATGCCGACGACTTTCATTCGGCCGCCAACAAGGAAAAAATGCATGCCGGAATTCCGCTGAATGACGATGACCGTAAGGCCTGGTTGGAGTCTTTGCGGGCCCTTATAATCGGCTCATTCGAGAAAAACGAGAACGTCGTGCTCGCATGTTCGGCGCTGAAACAGAAATACCGCGACGTATTGACAGTCAGCCCAAACGTCAAATTTGTTCTCCTGTACTCCGATTATGCGACGATCGAGAAGAGGATCACGTCAAGGGTCGGGCATTTTATGAACCCGGATCTTCTGAAAAGCCAGTTCGATACCTTGGAGATGCCGACGGGAAAGGATACGGTCCTGGACGCTTCGCTGCCGGCGGAGACGATCGTTCACGAGATCAGAAAGGCCCTTCTATAACCGACCGGGCCGCGATCATCAGTTCTTTGGCGGTGGAACCGTGTGACGCACCTCTGCCACGACCCGCCAGGCTTTAGCTTCAAATTTCCACACCCGAGCGTAAAAACCTTTTTCCGTTTTGCCGTCCGAGCCCTTTTGCTCGAACTCGCCATACGCGTACGCCATATTTGACGACGCCCCACCGCCCAAAACCCTTGTTTCTATTCCCGTGTCAGCGATCTGCGACATTGCCGCCGGCTTGCCCTGAAACGGCATTTTACCCTCGATAAGAAGCCGCATCTGATCGGAGGCAAGTTTTTCGTAGGTATTTCGTTGTCCATTTTTGGAAAGTGCTTCCGAAAAAGAATTCTCAAGCGCTCTCCATTGATTCTCGGAGGCCTTAACTCCTGACGCCTTGCCGGATGGTGTCGGCGATTTCCAGTTGTCTTTAACAACGTCCGCCTTGTCGTGCCCGATCCCAAGATCGAGGGCAAATTTTAACGAGCCGTCGGCCTGTTTTCGCCAGATCGTAAAATACTCGCCCCACGCGACCGGCGCCTCATCCTTTGTTCGACTGAATGCCCAAGTGCCCGTCGTATATCCGAGTTCGCCGTTTGCGGAAACATCCGCCCACGACGGACGCCATGCTAAAAGCGTCGCGTTCACAGGGCGTTTCTTCCAATTGTCCTGGGCGTTTTCGGGCTTGTCGCTAAAAACAAGGCCATCTGACGCCGCAAACTGAAGAAATGCCGCACGCGTCCCTTCCTTTGCGGCCATGTCCGCAAAACTGTTTTCGGCCTCGGCAACGCTTTTAAGCGATGCAGTAGGAACGGTTTGTGCGGAAGTGTATGAACTCAATAATATAGCCAGGATCAATGCTGAAAAAAGTGTCTTCATTAGTTTGGGGGCAACGTGTCCGTATTTATGCTTCGATACCTGAGATCATCTCAAAGATGCCTTGGTGGCAATGACTTTTTCAAAACATACGCTATTTTCGACCGACTCGTACTGGCCGAAATTTGGGATCGTATGGTAGCCGTTTTTTGCGTAGAGGGCGATGGCCTCAGGCTGCTTGTGGCCGGTTTCGAGGATGCATCGTTTGAACCCAAGCTCGATCGCCCAACTTTCGAGACCGGACAATATCCTTGTCGCAACGCCCTGCCCGCGCATCGTCGCCGGAACGAACATTCGCTTTACTTCGACCGTTCCGATTTCGTAGGGCCTCAAAGCTCCGCAGCCGACCGCCGCGTCGCCAATATATGCGACGACCACATGCTTGATCGTGTCTATCTTGTTGAACTGCGAATAAAACTCGGCGTCCTCACCATCACGGATCCGCAACTCGGCATCTAAATGACGTACCAGTTCCTTAAAATGCGGATTGTCTGAAGTCGTTCGTAATAAGTTGATCATCGATCAATTCATGAGGGACCGAGTTTCGGGTCGGCTCCTTTATTTCGCGTCAGGCGGAACCGCCGCTGCGTTTCCGTTTACAAACCGATCGAACCAATACAGCTGCCAATTGAGGCTTTCGACAAGGTGCTTTGGCTCGCCTGTTCGCGTCAGATTGTGATTTTCACGGGGAAACATGACGATCTCTGCCGTGACGCCGAAATGTTTTAACGCCCGAAACCACTGTTCGCCTTGTTCGATCGGGACGCGAAAATCGTTGTCTGAATGCAGTATCAACGTAGGCGTTTTAACATTCATCGCGTATTTCAGGGGCGAGCGGTCCCAGTAGAGTTCGTGCTTTTGGAAGATGTCGCCGCCGAAGTCGGGGCTATGGCCATAAGCGCCGTCGCGGGTGCCGTCGTCAGAGATAAAGTTGGAAAGGCTGCGAAGCGTCACAGCGGCTTTGAAACGGTTCGTGTGACCCACGATCCAGTTTGTCGCGTAGCCGCCATAGCTGCCACCGGTCACGCCCATGCGGTCGGAGTCGATCCATGGATATTGTTTCAGTGCGGCGTCGACGCCGTTCATCATGTCCTGATAGTCCTTGCCGCCCCATTCATTGACAATGCCGCGTTCGAATTTCTGGCCATAACCGGTCGAGCCGCGCGGATTGGTGAAAAGCACGGCATAGCCCTTTGCGGCGTATACTTGGAACTCGTGATACCAATCAACGCCATACTGCCCCGCCGGTCCGCCGTGAATACTGAAAATGAGCGGATACTTCTTTCCCTCTTGCCAGCCGATCGGTTTGACAAGAAATCCGTCGACGTCCCAATCGTCTGCGCTCTTGTAAGTAAAACGCTCGACTTCCGAGAACTGAATTTGCTTCCAAAGGGCCTCGTTGAGATTGGTCAGTTTACGTTCGTTCCTGCCGCCTAGATCGGCGACGTAAAGATCGTCGAGATGTTTGAAGTCGTTGGCGATATAGGCCATCTTGCCGCCGGCAAAATTGAAATCAACGCCGCGAACCGCCCGCGGACCCGATGTCACCTGCGACGCCGATTTTGCGGAGATATCGACACGAAACAGGTGATTTTCGCCTTTTACGCCGGTTTCGAAATAGAGCGACTTACCGTCGTTCGACCATTTCAGTGCTCCCGGAATCAGGTCAAGCCCGTTTGCCGCGAGAGTCGATGGAGAGCCGCCGGCCGATGGAGCAAGAAAGATCTTCGGGTGATCGCGGTCGTGGATCTCGCCGGTATAGGCGATCCATTTGCCGTCGGGCGACCAACGCGGCAACCCGTCAGATTCGTCATGATCGGAGATCTTGGTGAGTGTCCCTCCGGAAGCACTGATCGTCCAAACATCGGTGTTTCGATCCTCTTCATACTCTTTTCCGGTGCGATTGGATACAAATGCGAGACGGGTTCCGTCGGGCGACCATTGCGGGTCGCTGTCGTTCCAGTTGTCGCCCTCGGTGACCTGTTTTGAGTTACCAGAGGCGATTTCGACAACCCAAAGATGTGTTCGACGGTCATCGAACCAACCCGAGTCGTTGAATTTGTAACTCGTGTTCTTATAATGCCGTACATCGCTGCGGTCTTTGTTCTCCGGTTTACTATCGCTCGGCCCGACGCGGCTAACAACAACCATTCGCGAACCGTCTGGCGACCAGCGAAAGAGGCTCACGCCGTTTTTCAAGTTCGTGACCCGCTTTGCTTCACCGCCGTTCATCGAAAGAACGTAAATTTGTGCCTTCGGTGCCTCGGCACCAGCCGCAGGAGCCGTTGTTTCCGGACGCAATGAGAGAAACGCGAGCGACTTACCGTCCGGACTCCAACGGGGCGATGTCGAGTTTTGTGGAGCGGTCGTAAACTGCCATGGCGCCCGGCTGCCGTCGATCGAGGTCATCCAAACAGCTGAGTTTCGACGGTTCTGGGCTTTATCAATTTTGGTCACGACATACGCAACCATCTTGCCGTCGGGCGAGATATTCGGATCGCTCGCAAACTCAAATGAAAAATAATCCTCGGCAGTAATGCCCCTCATCGCCTGTGCCGAAGCCAAGCCAGAGACGCACAGCACCAGCACACTTAGAGCAACCAACGTACGGACGCGTCCCGTAAAATGCGAGATGTTCATAAATGTTTCCCCTTTTTCTATCTGGCGTTAAGGCCTGCGAACAACTCCTTTATCGCCCGTTTGTTCCTTTTCCCGGTTTAGCTCGATCATGTCCACGCTCGAGGCCGAATCGCCGATCAGCCATCTGCTGAAGTAATCCGCGCGGACCCAGAAAAAATAGTTGCTGGCGTCGGCGTAACCGTGACGTTTGCCAGGAAGGATCACCATGTCAAAACGCTTATTAGCCTTGATCAGAGCGTCTGCGAGTCGAAGCGTGTTGGCGGGGTGGACATTGTCATCGATATCGCCGGTCGAAAGCATTAAATGCCCTTTAAGGTTCTTGGCGATCTCGGAGTTCTTATCGATGTCGTATTCGAATTTGATATTGCCATCTTTGTCCGTAACCTCTTTCACCCCGTCATGCTTTTCACTCCATTGGCGGTTGTAAATGTTGTTCTCGTGGTTGCCTGACTCCGAGACCGCGACCTTGAAAAAATCCGGATAGACGAGCATCGCCGCCGTCGACATAAAGCCGCCGCCCGAGTGCCCCCAAATGCCAACTTTGTCGATGTCGATGAAAGGCATCCGGCGCGAAAGCTGTTCGATAGCCGACTTTTTGTCGGCCAATCCGTAATCCCGTAAGTTGCCGTAACCGTAATTGTGATACCACTTCGACCGCTGCGGATTGCCGCCGCGATTGCCGACCTCGATCACGATGAAGCCCATTTGCGCGAGTGCCATTCGTTCGTTTCGAGGTGTAAATGTCTTGGTCACCGACTCGGTCTGCGGGCCGGGATAAACGTAGGCGATGATCGGGTATTTTTTGTTTGGATCGAAGTCAAACGGTTTGTACATTACGCCGTAAAGATCGGTAATACCATCGTCGGCCTTGACCTTAAACATCTCGGGGAATTTGTATCCGGCCTCCATCATCGCCGAGAGGTCCGTGTTTTCGAGCGGCATCAGCTTGGTACCGAGTGCGTCGTAAAGCACGGATTCGGGTGCGGCATTGACCCGCGACGAATTGTTGACAAAATACTTGCCCGAATCAGCCATCGCTACCGCGTGTGAACCGTCACCCGGATCGAGCAGTTTCATTCCGCTGCCGTCAAGCCCGATGCGGTAGGCGTGTTCGTAATACGGGTCCTCGTTCGCCTCGCGCCCGTTGGCGGTGATGTACATCGTCCGCGTCTTTTCATCGATGCTCTCGATCGAATCGTCGTAAAACTCGCCGGACGTGATCTGATTCTTGAGCGTGCCATTTGCGTCAAACAAATAGTAGTGTCCCCACCCATCACGCTCGGACCAGTGGACAAGCTCCTGTCCATTGTTGATCAGGAAAAGCGGTTTGAATTCGATGTAGGTGTTCAAGCGTTCCTCGATCAGGGTCTTGACTTCGCCGGTCACGGCGTCGGCGACGCACACATCGACGCGTTTCATGTCGCGGCTCGTGCGGTTGAAATAGAGTTTGTCGGCGGTGTCGCTGAGCCATTTTGCCTCGACCCCGGCCGTCTGCGGGCCGCCGCCCTGCTGTTGTTGCTGCTGATCATCTGTGCTGCGGTCCACCTGAATGCCGCGGGCACGTTCCCGCTCAAGATTGGTAACCTTTGCAGTGTAGATGGAGAGCTGCTGGTCCTTGAACCGGTCGGTCTTTACCTTGATGCGGCTCTTTGCCGCCAATTCAAATATCTCGATCTCGGACTGTGGCTGATTGACCTCGCCGGGCATGCCGTAACGATAGGTTTCAAGCTTGGGGCGTGGGTTAGAGAGCGAATTGATCACCCACAGGTCAGCGACCTTTCGCTGGTCCACTTTGACGACGGAGATCTTTTTTGAGTCCTTTGACCAAACGACGCGGATCGTCGGCACGCGGGGCGTTTTGTTCTTTTCGCTGAAGCGATACGGGCCTTTTTCTTCCTCGGCGAGACGACGCGCATAACCGTAATATTCTTCGCCATCGGTCGTTAGCTGCGTTTCGACGATCGTCGGGTCGTCTTCTTTCTTTAGCGCCTTGGCGTAGCTGTCCGCGTCCATCATGTAGAGATTCTGGCCGCGTGCAAATAGGATCGTTTTTTCGTCAGGCGAAACGGTGGCCCAGCGGGCTCTGCGGGGCGGCGTGAAGTCGGGCAGGAGTTTTAGCTGCGACGTCGTTAGGTCGTATTCAAAATAGATCGTTCTGTTTCGCTGGGCAGGTCCCGGCGTGCCGGTGGCCTGATCGCCGGTTTGTCCGCCGCCATCGGTTTGAGCTCCTCTCGCGGGTGGCTCTTCCTTTTTGAGCCCGGGAATCTCGGCGTCACGCGGAACGCTGACATCAAGCCGTATCGCCGTGTCGTTATTAATAAATCGGATCGTGGTGATCGGCACGTGCTGAGCGTCGTACGGAATATGCGTCAGAGTGGTCAACATTGCCGCCATCTTTGCAGCGTCGAAGACCGGCGTTTTGGTCTTCTTGAACGGGTCGACCATGTAAAAACGCCGGCCCTGGTTGTTTTCGTAGCTGTACCAGAACCGATCGCCGGTCTCGAGCCAGTGCGGCGTGACCGCTGTGTCAAACAGCATTTTGCCGACCTTGGCGGACGTCCAGCGGGATGCCAGCTCGTAATTTGCCTTTTGGATGTGATTATCCTGCTCGGGTTTTGCGGCTTTTTCCTGCGCCGGGACGACCGACGAAAGTGATGTTACGAACAGGCCGAGACAAAGAGTAAAGACCATAAGTTCGCGGGCAAAGCGCGAAGATCCGTGTCGAAGCTGCATGAAAGAGTTCCTCCTAAGATTGAATAATCTTAAACCTAAATAGCGTCACGCTAAACCGGCCGCACAATAAACATCGCCGCGCTGTGAGCGGGAACGACGGCGGCCAGTTGCCCGGTGATCATTTTGGTCTTCTGAGCCCAAAGATCATTGGCCGAGTATTTCTTTGTCACCTTCAGCCCCAACTCCGCAGGCGTGACTGAAATCGACGCGGGAACGTCACCTCCGCCGCGATTTAATAGGACAACGGCACGCGAGCCATCTGACATCGGTTTCATCCAAACTTCGGTATCGCCGTCGTCGCGAAGTTTGAACCCCTGCTTTCCGCCCCAATCCTGATCGACCGCGATCACGCCGCGATTGGCCAGGATCGAATGGATCGCCGGGCTCATCGAGCGAATATCATTGCCGGCGATCAACGGAGCGTTCAGCAGCGCCCAGAGGCTGAAATGGGCACGGTATTCCGTGTCGGTCATCGAACCGTTGCCGACCTCGAGCATGTCGGGATCGTTCCACGCGTTCGGGCCAGAGTATTTTTCGAGTCCGACCTGCAGATCGAGCAGCCGCATGAAAGACCGCCAACTGTCGTTAATATCGCCCGTCGTCCGCCACAGGTGGGCACCGGTTTCGCTCGCCCATTCCCACGGCTTGTTTTCGCCCCATTCGCAAAAGCTAAAGACGATCTTGCGGCCCGACGCTTTCAATGCATCCGCCATCGCCTGGTAGCGAGGCCGCGCGGGCCGCTTTTGGTTATTACAGTTGTCGTATTTGAGATAGTCAACGCCCCACTCGGCAAACTTCTTTGCGTCCGCGACCTCATGATCGAGACTTGCGGGCAATCCTTCACAGGTCTTTGTCCCGGCAGACGAATATATGCCCAGCTTCAACCCGTGGTCGTGAGCATAGTCAGCCAATGCTTTGATCCCGTGCGAGAATCGGTCCGGATCCGGCTGCAGGTCGCCATTTGCGTCCCGCTCCTTCGCCATCCAGCAGTCGTCGATGTTGAGATACTTGTATCCGGCATCGCGAAGGCCGGACGAGACAAACGCGTCGGCGGTTTCGCGTATGAGCTTTTCATCGATCTTGCAGCCAAATTTGTTCCAACTGTTCCAGCCCATCGGCGGAGTCGGGGCAAGGTTGTCTTTCGAGACCTCTGCCACATTTGCGGTTTGGCCAAATGCGGTCGATGTAAACAATGCAATCGAGAGAACCAGTGTTTTGAACATATTTTTACCAATTCCTTGAGAATCTCGTCAGTTGAGCCGTTTTACCTTGATGATCTTGATCGGCGGTTTCAGGCTCTGGCCCTCGGCTGCAGACTGTTGGATCTTCTTAACGACATCCAACCCTTTGAGGACCTTGCCAAAAGCGGCAAACCCTTGTCCGTCGGCGTTGCGTTTGCCGCCAAAATCCAATTCCGGCTGGTCGCCGATGCAGATGAAAAAGTCCGACGTAGCGGTGTCCGGCCCCGAGCGGGCCATCGAGATCACACCGTCCTTGTGCAGGATGCCGGTGGCGTTGGTACGTTCAAGTTTAATCGGATCAAAGCCCGATTTAGCCTTGTCCGGATCGACACCGGCCTGAATAACCTCGATCTTGACGGTGTTATTTGGCTGATTGTCAGGGTTGAGCTTGACCGTCCGGTGAAAACGCCCACCGTCGTAATGTCCGGCGTCAACATAACGTAGAAAGTTCGCCACAGTCACCGGAGCCGCTTTAGCGTTGACCTCAACCTCGATGTCACCAAGGTTGGTTTGTATCGACACGCGTACCAGATCGGGGCTCGCTTTCGGCTTCGGCTGTGCAAGCACCGCCGTAGATAACCACAAGCAAGCGAAAATTAGGAGTAATTTAGCCTTCATTGTCTTCATTTGAAATTCGTATAAAGCAAAACATCGCTGCTGACAGTGCCGCGTGAGAAGGCGATCTGTTTGCCGTCGCGGCTGTAGTCATATCCGAAAATGAGGTTCGACTTGAAATCGGTCAGCTTTTTCAGCTCGCCACCGCTGATCGATAGGGCCACCAGGTTGCTGACGCCGGTCGCCGAAGTTTCGATAGAGGCGACAGCCCGTCCGTCCGGTGTCCAGCGGAGCGGGCCTTTACCTGCATCCGAAAGAGGAAATGTCTTTGTCGGCTCACCTCCGTCGATCGAGGCGATGGCAAGCCGAAATGGTGCTTTGTCATCCTCCTTATACGTATAAGCAAGCAGTTTTCCGTCTGGCGAAACTGACGGAAAACTCGATACCTTATTCGTTACAATGACAGGATCGGCTCCGCCATCCGCTAAGATCTTGCATATGTGCGCACGTCTTGAGTTATCAACGTAGAACAACCACTTGCCATCACGCGAGAAGACCGGGATAAATTCACCGATCTCGCCATTCGTGATCTGGCGGGCGTCGCTGCCGTCGATATTCATACGCCAGATGTGATAGCCGGAACGACTCGAGACAAACGCAATGGACCGTCCGTCAGGCGAGACTGTCGTATGGATGTTCGATTCAGCATTTGAGAGAATTTGCTTGAGATTGTCGCCATCTTCGCCGACCGACCAGATGTCTACGCTCCCGCTCGCCTGTGAGCTAAAGAAAATGGTGCTTCCGTCCGACGACCAGGAAGGATGGTCGTCAACCTTGCCTGAACCAGACGTAATCATGCGGGCTCGACTTACGTCACCCGTGGGTGCGATCCAAATGTTGGATTCTGCTACGGTCTTAACAACAGCCAGTGTGCCGGAATCAGCCGTCAAACCCAATGCGTTATAAGAATCCAGGTCATTTGTCAGCCGTCTCGCCGAACCGTCCGGGTACGAAACTTGCCAGATCTGAAAAACCGAACGCTGACTGCCAGCGAGCATCAATAAGCTGGTTCCATTCGACGCCCAGATCAGGGCCTGCATTGCGAGCCATCTTTGGCTGGCGAGCTGTCTTACAGATCGGTTAGCCAACTGCACTTCAAAAAGCGTTGAACCGGAAGAACCCCCTTGGTTTTCCGACACCTGATAAACGACCCTTGTTCCGTCCGGCGACCAGGCGACGTTGTCAAAACGTTCCGTGGCTTTGGATCCAACCAGCTTTTCTACGTTTGTGCCGTCCGTATTAACGATGAGCAGATCAGATTCGGTTTCGGAAACGCCTCTGGCAAAAACGAATCGTCTTCCATCCGGCGAAAAGCTGATGTGCCCGGTCAGGTTTTCCAATATCTTCTTCGGCGAGCCTCCAAGCGTCGGCACCATGAATAATGCTTTTTGGGTAAATTCCTGGCCGAACACGGTGTAGTAAATGTAGTTGCCGTCAGGCGAAAAGTGCAGCGGACCCAATCTGGAAGTGGAAGGTGCAACGATCTGTACGTTGCTCTGGGTCGCAACCTGACGGATGTAGAGACTGTGCTGGCCACCGTCGTCCTGGACGTGGACAACGTATTTGCCGTCGGGCGAGATCGTCACACTCGAAGCTTTACCGCTGGTCGTCAGACGCGTGATCTTGGCCTCCGCCAGCGACATTTCGGGCTTCTTCGACCCGCCGATACTTGTGTATTTATAGATCCCGAAAACCGCCCCGAGAACAATTATCACCAGCAGTAACGGAACTGCCATCAATCGCCAGTCGAAACCACGTTTTGGTAGGTCGTTAATTCCGGACGGCAAGACCGCTGTTTCGTTGGTCGCGTTTTGGGGTTTGGTCGGCGACTCCTGCGAAGATCCGCCTAAAAATGGGACTCCAAACACGGCCGTTGCAGGTTCGTCTGACCCGACCGTCGCCGGGCCGTCGAGCAACAGCGAGCCGTCGTCGAGACAGTACAGCAGCGTGTCGTCCGTATAATCCCGCCTGCATTCAGGGCATCGTTTCATAACTTTATTCCGTCGGGGCTCCGCAGTCCAAATTTACTTTCGAGCAAGCACGCCGGAGACAGGTGAACGCCCGGTCGCCTTTGCTCGCGTTTCTGACAGTTTTGCCAGTCCAAAATCGAGTATCTTTACGCGGTCGTCCTTTGTGATGAACAGATTCTCGGGCTTAAGATCTCGATGGACGATGCCTTTTTCGTGCGCAGCCGGTAGCCCGCTGACGATCTGCTGGGCGTATTCCGTCACCTTTCGCAGCGGTATCGGCCCTTCGTCGAGCCGCTGGCGAAGCTCTTCGCCTTCGAGCAGTTCAGAGACGACATAGAG
>JBBRSH010000034.1:0-38173 GCA_038245555.1 Pyrinomonadales bacterium
GATGTCTGGCCCGCTGCAATGCCGGTGTTTACGAAACCCGGTTGTTTTTTGGTCTGCCACTACGGACGAATGATGTAATCTGGGAAGCACGAGGTAGGATCGTACATCATTTCCAGGAACTCGAGGCCTGCACGATTGCCGGCACCGGCAGCAGCGGGGGCACCGTTCTTTTCAGGGTCGAGTATCTTGGCGATCTGGTCGCGAACACTCTCAAGATGGATCTTCGTCGCTTTGTCGCCAGCCTTTGCCATTGCGGCACCGGCGGCGGCACTGATCGCACGAAGCTCCGAACGATAGTAGCCACGTTCGTCACCGCTTGAAACAAACTGAGCGGCAAAGCCGCGTGGAAGACCCGCTGGTGCGGCCGCTGGCGGAGCGTTCAGCTTGTTGTTTGCGATGTCGAGATATGAACGCTGCAGGTTGCGACGATACGGATCGATCGTGACCTTTGCCGCGTTGAGTTCACCCCAAACACCGTTGCGAACATCGGCGAGGAACTGATCCGGCTGATAAGCCGCATCGCCATCGATCGCCGCCTGCTCTGCAAGCCGTGCAAAACGCGCACTTGAAAGCAGGTTATTGAGCACGCTGTTCTGAGCATTGCGAACACGGTTTAGAACTCCGATCGGTTCGATCTTGCGGAGAATATCCTTATCGATCGCCCAAGTAGGTGCTGGGAAAGCGTTCTCATTAAGAAACTTAACCGCATCCGCTTGATGTGCCTTTGGCACGGCTGTAAACCTCGGTCCGGCTTGTCCTATATGCTTCTGTTGCGAATTAAAGCCGCCCACGATGTTTCCGACGTGGTTCATTTCGAGGGTCCATTGGCCAAATAAGCGTCCGTACACCTCGTCCAGATCGTCATAATTCGCACCTTTTTCCGTTGTAGTGGCCGGAGCGAGTAGCTTCATCGTGCGCTTGAGATTAAGCAGACCGAGACCGGTTGATTTGATCGCGTCAGCGTCGCCGACGGCTTCGGTTTCTTCTCCCGGATCGCTGCCCGCCGAACCGTCAGTTGAGAACCTCAGGTAGGGCTTGTCATCCTGCTGTAGTGCCCACGCATCGAGTGTCGGCTTTTCTTCATCAGAAGTTCTCGCACCTGGAATGGGCTTATATCCCCACATCGTGGCCCATTTATCGTATGGTCCGATTCCTGGAACCAGATCTTCGATGGCGATGTTATCTTCCGGCTGAGCTACGTAGTTAAACCGTGAGTAGTCCATCAAAGTTGGCGTATGGCCCATCGTATGGACCCAATTCTTATCGCGCACCTTTTCCTGCGAATATTCGGAACTCGCCTTCATGTTGTGCTGGAAGCCGAGGGTATGGCCAACTTCGTGCGCAAGCACATATTCGAGCAGTCGTCCCATGACCTCGTCGGGGATCGGGAACTTCTGTACACGAGTGTCGAGGTGACCAACTTGCACGAAGTACCACATCTTAGCCAGGTTCATCACGTTGTGGTAGAACTGGATATCCGAATCGAGAATCTCACCGGTTCGCGGGTCAGAAATGTGTGGGCCCGATGCGTTCTCCGTCGTCGACGGCAGCCATCGGACAACAGCGTAACGCGCGTCCTCAGGACTAAAATCGGGGTCTTCGGCCTTCGTAGGTGCCATCTTGCCAATGATCGCGTTCTTGAATCCGGCGGCCTCAAAGGCGGGCTGCCAATCGTTGATAGCTTTGATCATGTAGGGGCGCCATTTCGCAGGCGTCGCCGAGTCGATGTAATAAACGATCGGTTTGACCGGCTCGGAAAGCTCGGCGCTCGGGTCTTTTTTCTCAAGTCTCCAGCGAGCGATGAACGTGCGTTGAGTTGCTCTTTGCTCATCGCGGCCATAGTCCATTGTGTTGTGGCTAAAGTAACCGACCCGCTCGTCAAATAGTCGCGGCATCATCGGCTTCTCGGGCAGTTTGACCATGCTGAAATGGACGACGACTGTCGCGCTGCCGGGACTCATCTGTCCCTGACCAAAGCCGCCGCCGGGGGCATTGCCGCCGCCGGCACCTGCTGGCGTTGCGGCCCTCGTGAACGTCTGGGACGATTCGACCTCGATATTCGTCGGGAACGGCGAAATACGCTCTATAAACGTCCTGGTAGGATCCATGGCCGTGGCTCCAAGCCTCTGTCTGGGGCTAAACTCGGTAATGTCGGTCGTAAATAGACGGCCAACATCTATAACAGCGGTCTCATTATTCGGGCCCCAAGCGGCTACTGGAAACGACATCAGGATCGTCTCGTTATTGGAGTCATGGACTGCTTGAGAGACGGGTAAACTGGGATCGGCGACAACGCTATAATTGACCAGCTTGAGAAAGACACGGTTGTTTTCGCCAAGTTCCCACCTAACGACGCGGCTGCCTAGCGCTTGTCCTCCATAGCCGACGCCATTGGTGGTACGTTGTATTTGCGAGACCCAAAGAAACTCTTTTCCCATTTCCGTTTTTGGTATCTCATAAAAAAACTTGTCCTTGACCTGGTGGACTTTGAAGATGCCTGCTTTGGTCTTCGCATCTTTAGTGATAACCCTGTCATATGGCTGCGGGTCAGTCGACGGTCCGGCACCGCCTGGACGCGCTCCACCACCGGGACCGGCCGGTGCGGTCGGCTCGGGTGTCGGGTCCTGGGCGTAAACAAATAATGAGCCTCCGATCAAGCAAAGGCTCAAGTCAAAAATTCGTACTGCGATCCCTCTCATTACTGTGTTCCCTCCAAAATTTCTAATACGGATGATTTCCAATTACTCTGATCGATCTAATATTCATAGGCGAAAACGCACCTGTCCTGAAGATGCGTCATCCTGAAAAATGATAGGCCGTGCATAACGGCACAAAAACTTTGATTGTTCACGAAATGATCAGAGCGTTATTTTTTATAACAGCGAAACACTCCTAATGCAACGCAATAGCAGCCTGACGAAGGTTTAAAAGTGTAACGATTTGTAAAGACGGGATCCGCTGGATCGGGTTGAGCCTCGTAATTGCGAAGATGCATCATGCCGTTCGGTCACTGAGGCCGGCGGTCAGTCATTTATGTTTTGGACTTCTCTGGGTGATTCCCAATAAGTGAGCTTCCTCTTGCACGATTTGAAAATCGCCAGATCACAAGTTCCGCGATCGCAAGGTTGGGCACCCACCCAAGCCACGCAACGGCGCGATAGACGTCCATCGGCGGCAGCTCAAACGAGTTTGTTATGCTCCATTTCCACGCCCTGAGAGTTATGGCAGAAAGTGTGAGGGCATAGCTTCTCATCATAAAGTTACGATGGGAAACAAAGTCGCCTTTTCTCACCTTAGCAAGAGCCATGGCGGTAAACGAGATCCATAAGATCGCAAGCGTTACGAACGAGATCTTCGACGGCAATCCACCGTTCGCATAAAAGCCCATGAGCAGGCCAGCGGGACCGGTTATCAATAAGACCTCCGCCACATAAATGTACCCAAATGACCGGTGCACCCTAGGGTAATAATTCTGTATGGCTTTGGAGAACTGCGTAAAACCCGCAAGAAGAACCCACAGGCTCGAATAAACGTGTACGAAAAAGGCGATCCGCCAGTGGTCGATATCAATGTAGCTTTGCTTGATCCGCAGGAACCCAACGTCCGTATTGTAAGGAATATATGCAACGGTAATACGTGCCATAAGGAACGTAAAAAACGCGAGCGTCAGCAAGAGGGTGGAATTGAATACGACATTTGTATTGAAAACCTTCTTGAATTTTAGTAAACCATTAGTCATGAAAAAGATTTCTGCTCTGTCGCTGGTCGTTCTTTTCCTCTTTTCGTGCAAAGCCAATGTCAATAAGCCGGCAGAAAGCGCCAGTACCGGTAATAATACCACCGCCGCGGAGTCGAACTATCAGTCGACTCCGTCCACATCTAGCGCACCCGAAATACTAGGCTCGTTCGTCGGCCCGTTCGGTGACAATAAGATCACTTTGCTGATCACGAAGGCCGATGGGAACTCGGTTTCTGGACGAAGTATTGTCGGCGGCAATGACCGTCCATTCGACGGAACGTCAACTAACGATAATGGCGTCTACACGATCGTCGCAAATGAGCCAGGCGATCATAAAGATGACGGTGTGTTCAAATTCACCATTGCGTCCGCTAATCCGAACGAAGTAACCGGTACATGGAAGGCGAACGACACAAAGCGTCCGGAAAAAAGCTATTCGCTTCAGCGACGAAAATTTGAATACAAAGCCAACGTTGGTAATTACCCTGAAGCATCGAAACGTTTACTGAAAACGTTAGATGTCGAAAATATGATGAAGGAGGATTTGATGTTCATGCGGAACGAGATCTTCGCCCGTCACGGTTACTGTTTCAATAAAAAGGAACTTCGCCAGCAGTTCGAAAACGAGGACTGGTATGTTCCGAACACGGTCGATATAAAAGGCTTTCTTACCGAGATTGAAAAGAAGAATATTGCCATGATCAAGCGTTATGAAAAATACGCAGACGAGTATGGCGATGAATATGGCAGATGAGTCCTTCGGTTATTGATCGATAAATTCAGCGACTACCGGTGCGTGATCGCTTGGCTTGTCCAGTGCTCTTGGCCCTCGGTCTATCCAACAATCCGTGCACAATTCTGCCAGCGGCGGCGACGTCCAGATGTGATCTATTCGAAGCCCTCGATTTTTCTCAAACGAATGGTGAAAATGGTCCCACCACGTATATTCACCCGCCTCTTCGTTCATCTGACGAAATACATCGATAAATCCCCAGCGTTTTACATTTAACAGGGCCTCACGCTCGGACTTTGAAAAATGCGTTTTGTTCGCCCACAATCGCGGATTCCAAACGTCCGATTCGTGCGGAGCAACGTTTAGATCTCCGCACAGCAAAACGTTGTCTTCACGGTCGAAATTATCGTCAAAATATTTCCGCAGCCGCGCGAGCCAATCGAGCTTAAACGTAAATTTGTCCGTTCCAAACGCTGTCCCGTGCGGCACGTAGGTATTAACCAGCCGGATGCCGTTGATGGTCGCCGCGATCAGGCGGCAAGGTGCGTCCGCCGCGTCTCCGGGAAAGTTCTTTTGCAGATCGAGGATCGGATATTTCGAAAGTATCGCGACGCCGTTGTACGATTTCTCGCCGTGAACTTCGATGTGTGCGAATCCGGCTGATCTCAGTTTCCCGAGCGGAAAACGAGCATCGACACATTTGGTTTCCTGCAGGCAGAGAACGTCAGGACGGTTTTTCGCCGACCAATCTAGGACGTGGCCAATACGCGAGTTGACACCGTTGATGTTCCACGTGGCGATTTTCACAGATTGGCGGTTGTAATTTGAAGGAGGTCATTTACCGGTGAGCAGCCGCGAGGATCCAGAAGCACGTGATCATTTGACCGGACGGGCAGTGTCAATGTGAGCTGGACTTCGCGTGTCAAATCATTTTTTAACATATTTATGCCATTGGACGAGGTCCCAGCGGTTGAGCTCGAATACGAAGATTTTGTTGATCACAGCCGGATCGGTTTTTACTATCGCTAATGCTTCGGCGTCAGCGGTAGCCTCAAAAACAAGGGCGCCGCCGGCGTCGTTGCTAAACGGGCCCGCGAATCGCATCGTCCCTGAAGTATAGAGGCTGAGCATGTATTTAAAATGCTCTTTTAGCGGCTGTTCAGCGACAGGTTTACCCGCCAGCCATTTTGGGCCGGGTTTGTATACAACAAGATAAGTCTGCTTTGCGGGACTTCCCGACGGCGTAGGTGCTGCATTCTGAGCGTATGCGATACCACCTGCCACAAAAAGAAAAACCGAAAAAAATAGAATCTTCATTATGTTATATCCAATCCAAAAACCGTCGCTTGTCGCCGTCAAAACTGAAATTCCGCAACGACGGGAGCATGATCGCTGGGCAGTGTGAGGGATCGGGTGGATTTATCGATCCAGCAACCAGTGCATTTTGCGGCCAGTGACTCGGACGCCCAAAGGTGATCGATCCGCAAACCATGATTTCGCTGCCAGGCTCCGGCTCGATAGTCCCACCACGAAAACTCCTGGACGTCCCCGTTCATTTTGCGATAGAGATCGGTAAATCCCCATTGTTTGACGTTGTGCATCGCCGCCCGTTCGGGTTTTGAGAAATGCAGCTTTCCCACCATTGACAGTGGGTCCCAAACGTCCGTTTCCTCCATCGCGACGTTAAAATCACCGCACAGGATAACATCGCCGCCTGTGTCGCATGTTTCGTCAAAAAAAGAACGCAGCCGCTGGAGCCAGTCCAGCTTAAACTTAAACTTGTCGCTCCAGAGTTCACTGCCGTTCGGTATATATGTGTCGACGATTCGAATTCCGGCCACGGTCGCCGCGATCATTCGTTTAGCAGATTCGTCATCGTCATCGAAGAAGTTTTTCTGAACGTCTTCGATCGGAAATTTTGAGATGATCGCGACCCCGTTGTACGATTTCTGGCCGATAAACGCCGATTCGTAGCCCGCGTCTCTAAGGGCGGCGGCCGGAAAATTCTCGTCCACGCATTTTGTTTCCTGGATGCAAACAACATCCGGATCCGCCGCCGCAAGCCATCCAAGAAGCTGCGGCATCCGCACATTTATCGAATTCACATTCCAAGTAGCTATCTTCATCATTTAGGTTTTACCATAATACCGGCGGACAATCATGGCGGGTATCACCATTCCGGCGATCGTTTTGCTTAACTATTCTATGTTCACACCGCGACAGAAGGTACAACGCTGTGATGTTCTAAGACCAGCAACTGATACAAGTCGGGCGAGGGAGCCAGAGGAGAAACAATGAAAAAGAGAATATTAGGAAAAAGCGGTTTGGAAGTATCGGCACTCGGGCTCGGCTGTATGGGGTTGAGTTTTGGGTACGGCCCGGCGGTGGAACGTGAGGACGGCATCAAGCTGATCCGCTCGGCGGTCGAGAACGGCGTTACCTTCTTTGACACAGCCGAAGTTTACGGTCCGTTTGCCAACGAAGAACTCGTCGGCGAAGCACTTGGACCCCTGCGGAAACAGGTTGTGATCGCCACAAAATTTGGTTTTAACATCAACGCGGACGGCACCCAGCACAAGGATCCGCCACTGAACAGCCGTCCCCAACATATCAAACTGGCCGTGGATGGTTCGCTAAAACGGCTCGGGACCGACCATATAGACCTGCTCTATCAGCACCGTGTTGATCCGGATGTGCCTATCGAGGATGTAGCCGGCACCGTTAAAGACCTCATACATGCAGGAAAGGTTACACATTTTGGGTTGTCAGAGACCGGCGTCGAGACGATCCGGCGGGCTCACGCCGTCCAACCCGTGACGGCATTGCAAAGTGAATATTCGTTGTGGTGGCGAGAACCGGAAGCAGAAATATTTCCGGTGCTCGAAGAACTGGGTATCGGTTTCGTTCCCTTCAGCCCACTTGGCCGCGGATTTCTGACGGGAAAGATCGACGAATCAACGACATTCGACAGCACCGATTTTCGCAACACGTCTCCACGATTTTCGGCGGACGCTCGCAAGGCTAACCAAGCATTGGTCGATCTGATAGCTCGTTTTGCAGAAGCAAAGAGCGCGACACCGGCCCAGATCGCTCTCGCTTGGGTGCTGGCACAAAGGGACTGGATCGTGCCGATCCCCGGTACGACAAAGATTCATCGTTTGGAAGAAAATGCGGGTGCCGCCAATGTGAACCTGACGTCCGATGACCTAAAGGAGATCGAACGTCTGACCTCGCAGGTAGAGGTGCAGGGAGACCGGTACAACGAAGCTTCGCAAAAGATGGTCAACCGCTAGAAAGTAATAGTCGGATAGATAGGAAATAAGTATATTTATATGTGCAACACATGAGCATATTCTACTGCCAGTCCGATATCGCGCCAGCAAGGTCGGTGGTTTCGCTAAATATTGCCGCTGCCTCAACGCACCGTCTATGAATACGTCCCTGGTATTGAGCTGTTTCTTTGCGGCGGTCTGGATTGCCAACGGTCTGTTCTGCAAGGTTTTGGATCTGGTACCGAGGCATCGGGCGATAGTCGCTAGGATACTCGGGCCGACTCACGCCGGTGTAATAACCAAGGCGATCGGTGTCGCTGAAATATTTATGGCGATCTGGATACTCAGCGGGGTCGCGGGGCGAATCAACGCCTTGACGCAGATCGTTATCATAGCGACGATGAACGTACTCGAGTCGATAAGCTGGACCTCGCGGAGGCTAACAAGATCCTAATCATGCCCATAAAAAAAGTAGGAGTAGGTTTTACCTTTCGGTCATTGATCAACGGGATTTAGCGCCGCTCCGGGAGTTTCGCTCCCAAAAGACGTTGTCTTCGTAGCCCTGGATCGCTTTATTCGCAGCGGCCATTTCAAGCCGCTTTTGAGCGAGCAGGCAGTATTGTTCGTCCGCCTCGATCACGATGAAATCGCGGCCCAGTTTTTTGGCGGTTACGGCAGTCGTGCCGCTGCCAGAAAACGGATCAAGGACCAGGTCGCCGGGGTTTGTGCTTGCCAGGATGATCTTGGCGAGCAGCTTTTCGGGCTTTTGGGTCGGGTGGTCGGTGTTCTCGGGCATCGACCAGAAGGGAACGCTGATATCGGTCCAGATATTTGACGGGTGCGTGTCGCGAAAATTCCCTTTCAAAGATTGGTCCCAGTCTTTTGGCTGCCCGTTTTCTTTGTAAGGTGCGAGGACCTTTCGCCGCAATTTAACATCGTCGACATTGAACGTAAACTCGTCAGAGACGGTAAAAAACCATATATCCTCCGCGCTGTTTTTCCAATTGGCTTTGGCACCGCGGCCCTTTTCGCGTTCCCAGGTGATGCGGTTCTGGAGCCTAAAATATCGCGAGCCAACTCGTTGGATCGCCGAAGACGAACGCCAGTCGCCGCAAATATATATCGAGGCCGTGGGCTTTAACAACGGAATGCAGAGGGAAAGCCACGTGTCGAGCCATCGTTCATAGGAGTCCGACGACATTTGCTTAAATTTTCCGCTGCCGAATTCCTTATTCAGGTTATACGGCGGATCGGCGATTAGTAGGTCAAATTTGCCTTTGCCGAGGTGGGGCAATACCGCAAATGCGTCGCCGCATATTACGCTGTTTGGGGCGGGAGCGTCGGACACTTGCCCCATTAGTACTTGTGATCGCAAACGGTCGATCTCCGCCGGTTCCAGTGTTAACGTGCGGTTTCGCGGTGCCCTGTCTTTAATTGTTTTCGATGCGGCGACCATAAAACGTGACAAAACTTTAGCACAATGCAGGCCGCTCCGAGGAATCTTATCGCCTTTTCCCCATCCATCCGCAGGTGCTCCAAACTGCTCGTGCGTCGTGCTGCCAATGCGATCTTTCCCACCGCATAACCATATCGTTAGCCATTCTTCAGCTTCTTGGTCCGATTCTGCCGTGATCGTAATACGTGGAATACCAATGATAACCCGACCATTACCACGCCTCCGGAAATATCCAGCAATATGTCCCTGGCAGAACCGGTTCGCGACGCCTCAAAACTCTGATTAAGTTCATCAAAGCATGCGACAGCCGCTACAAGAATGAGGGATAAGATAAATCGAAACTTTCGAAGACTATCGAAAAGCGACGATCTGGAGAGGGCTCGGAGGGCCAGAAAAGCGAGTATGGCGTATTCGGAAAAATGAGCGGCTTTGCGAATGTAGCCGTGTAACATCTGAAGCGTTTCTTCAGCAGCTGTTGGAAAAAGGAATTGTAGAAGTGGGCGAATAAATCTTGACGTTTCGGCCATCGAACCGTTATTGCTGGAAAGGAAAAAAATAACCCCCAACCACAAAATAACTGGCGCGTAACGTGTGAAACGTCCGCGCCATCTTAAGTTCTCTTTGTCCACAGAAATATTCTATTTTATACCCGGATAGGTGTGAATTAAGCGAATTCCTGTATTTACTATGCCGCAGCCGCTCCCGAAACAACCTCAATGATCTCCTTTGTGATCGCCGCTTGCCTGATGCGGTTCATATTAAGGGTTAAGGTATCGATCAATTCTCCGGCATTTTTAGACGCGGAATCCATTGCGGTCATCTGTGACCCGAAAAAGGAGGCGATCGTTTCGATCATTCCGCGATAGATCTGCGTTTCAATCTGTTTAGGCAGCAGTTTGCCAAAGATCTCTGCTGTCGGCTGTTCGTAAATATACTCGGCCTGCACGCCGGATTCTGTTTCGCTCTCCGAGGCCGTTTTCAGAATGGGCAGAAGCTGCTGGACAAGCGGTTTTTGCGTGAGCACGGTTTTGAACTCAGTAAAAACGACGAAAACCTTATCTATCGACGTATTCTCGGTAAATGTTTTGATCAATTTACCGGCTACCTCGGCCGCGTCTGAGTATTTAACTTGCCCGCCCATCACACCGATGTATTCGTCAAGCATTTCGACCTGACGCCGTTTAAAGAAATCGCGCCCCTTTCGCCCGATGGCGACCATCGACGTTTGCTTGTCCTGATTTTCTTTCAGAAACGCCTGTGTTTCCTTTATGACGTTCGCGTTGATAGCGCCGGCAAGGCCCTTGTCCGCACTCACAAGAACGATCAGGTATTTCTCGTCGCCGCGCTCATCGAGCAGCGGATGCGAAAACTCGCCAGCCACTTTGCCGCTCAGGTCGCCGAGAACATCGGACATTTTGAGTGCAAACGGACGTGAGGCCGTCACGCGGTCCTGCGCCCGCTTGAGCTTGGCTGCGGCGACCATCTTCATCGCCTTTGTTATCTGCTGTGTATTCTTGACCGACTTAATTCGCCGGCGCATGTCTAAGAGACTAGCCATCTTTATTGATTTTCTAACAACTCGTTAACCGTCAAACGTATGTCGTCCGCGATCTTTCGAAGCAGGAACGGGGAAATATCCCTTCCTTTGTGATCCGGAACAGTTGTAAACCGTCCGTCCGCGTGTCGAACTTGGCGGTGCGATCCCCGTTGCCGGACCTGTTCAAAACCAGGTTTTCAAGTATGCGAACGATCTGGCGCGGTTTCAAAACCGGAACCTTTCCCATTATTCGTTCAACGCGATAAGCTGCGTTCCCACAAAGTCGGCTTCAAGCGCGGGCTCACCGTCCTCCAACAACATTTCGACAACTTCCTTCAGATTTTCGTTAAGCTCGTCAAGAGTCTCACCCTGCGAATGAGCACCGGGAAAACCGGGAACGTATCCTACAAAAAGGCCCGTTTGTCTACACTTCTCAACTACCGCAGTGAAGTTGTGCTCACTCATAGGTTCATTTACGCCGCAGTTGCCCCCGCCGTCTCCCACCGCGTTGCTTTGAAGTCTTCGACCGCTTCCTTCATCGCGGCTTTTAGATCGTCATCGATCGATTTTTTCTCGCGAAGTGTGTTTATGACGCCAGGGTGAGCTTCTTCGGCGAATTTCGTTAATTCCTCTTCAAATCGCTTGAGGTCTTCGACAGCGATATCGTCGGCGAGGCCGTTGCTGACCGTCCAGATGATAAGCACCTGTTCGAGGACATCCATCGGAACATACTGCGGCTGTTTCAGGATCTCAGTGAGCCGTTTGCCGCGTTCAAGCTGTGCCTGGGTCGATTTGTCGAGGTCCGAGCCGAACTGTGCGAACGCAGCTAACTCACGAAACTGTGCAAGGTCGATACGCAGCGTACCGGCAACCTGCTTCATGGCCTTGATCTGTGCCGCTCCGCCCACACGCGAAACCGAATTACCCACATTGATCGCCGGACGAACGCCTGAATTGAAGAGGTCGGACTCCAAAAATATCTGGCCGTCGGTGATCGAGATAACGTTGGTCGGAATATAAGCCGAAATATCGCCGGCTTGAGTCTCGATGATCGGAAGGCTGGTCAGGCTTCCGCCGCCGCGTTTGTCGGACATCTTTGCCGCACGTTCCAGCAGGCGTGAGTGAAGATAGAAAACATCGCCAGGGTATGCTTCGCGGCCTGGAGGACGGCGGAGCAGGAGCGATATCTCGCGATAAGCGGCGGCTTGCTTCGAAAGATCGTCGTAGATAGTCAGTGCATGGCGTCCGTTGTCACGGAAAAACTCACCCATCGCGCATCCTGAATACGGGGCCAGGAACTGCATGGCCGCTGGATCCGAGGCCGATGCGTTGACGATGATCGTGTAATCCATCGCCCCAAATTCTTCAAGTTTCTGGCGAACCTGAGCAACCGTCGAGGCTTTTTGACCGATCGCGACATATACGCAGATCACGTCCTTACCCTTTTGATTAATGATCGTGTCGATCGCGACCGCCGTCTTACCCGTCTGGCGATCTCCGATGATCAACTCACGCTGGCCGCGGCCGATCGGCACCATCGAGTCGATTGCTTTGAGACCCGTCTGTAGCGGTTCTTTAACCGGCTGACGGTCGATAATTCCGGGAGCGATCTGCTCCACAGGATAGAATGTCTCGGTGACGATCTCGCCTTTGCCGTCGATCGGGTTACCGAGAGCATCGACCACGCGACCGATCATTGCGTCCCCAACAGGCACACTCATGATGCGCTTGGTACGTTTGGCTTCGTCACCCTCTTTGATCTTCTGAAAATCGCCAAAGAGCACGCAGCCCACCTTGTCTTCTTCAAGGTTTAGGGCCAGGCCGCGAACTCCGTAAGGGAATTCGAGCAGCTCGCCGGCCATTACTTTTTCGAGGCCATAGATCTCGGCGATACCGTCACCGACCTTGATGACAGTTCCGACTTCATCGACTGTCATACTGGCATCAAAATTCTCGATCTGTGCCCGAATGATCTCGTTTATTTCGTTAGCTTTAATTGCTTCCATGTTTTTGTCAGCGGTCAATAGTCATCAGTGGATCGGAGCCATTTTTGTTCTCTGACCTTCAGCTGCGATCAACTATCCATTTACCAATCGTTCTTTTAAGTTCTCTAATTTCGTTCGTACCGATCCGTCATATACGGTCGATCCGATCCGCGTCATGACCCCGCCGATCAATTCCTTATCGACCGAGTAACTAATTTTGACCCGCTTTCCAGTCATTTTTTCAAGGTTTGATAAAAATGATATCCGTTCATCTTCCGGCAATTCTCTTGCGGAAGTTATCTCGGCCGCTACGACGCCACTCCGATCCTCAAGAACCGCTGCAAAGCGATCATTTATGCGGGTGATCTCGGTCAGGCGGCCGTTTCTAAGGAGTATGCGGAGAAAGTTTGACGTAGTTTTTGTAGGCTTGGATCTGCCGATCAATTCTTCCAGCAATTTTTCCTTGCCCGCATGCGGTATCGCCGGGTTGCTGAAAACGTTAATCAATGCGGGATTCGTGCGAAAAATGTCATTCCACGCAGCGAGTTCGCCTCGTACCGTTTCCGTTTCACCCGACTGGAGAACCGTGTCGGCAAGGGCGGCGGAATAGCGGCGTGCTACTGTCTCTTCGCTCATCTTAGTTCAGCCCTCCGATCTCTTGAATAGTTGCCTTGATCAGCCGCGCGTCGGTTCCGCTGTCGATCGCAGCCCGCAGCTTTTCTTCTGCCAGCCTAATACTCTCGTCGGCCGAAAAGCGACGAAGTTCGGCACGCACCTGGCCCTGTATTCGATTAAGCTCGGCCTCGGCTTGCTGGCGGAGCCTCGCTGTCTCGCTCGTGGCATGTTCGGCAAGACGTTTTTTCTCCGCCTCGGCCTCGGCTTTAGCTTCGTTCAACTCTTTCTCTTTCTCAGTTTCAAGCTGCGCAAGTTTAGCTTCCGCAACAGTCAGTTTGGCAAGGGCGGCTTGTTTTTCCTCTTCTGCACGGATCAGTTCCGAGCGGATCGCGTCGCGTTTGGCCTTAAAGGCCTCACCGAGCGGCTTCTTCGTAACATAGATAAATAACGCAACAAAAATGCCTAAATTCAGGAATTTCCAAGCCTCAAAGCCGGGAATGTTGAAGTACTCGTTGTAAACGCGCGTAAAATTCGACTCCGGAGCATGGGCCCCTTCGGCGAGTAAAAATAAAAAACTGCTTATTAAGGCAACCATAGGTCCTAACCCTTCAAAATACTTGCAGCGATCTTATCGGCGAGTTTTTCGGCCTCAATGCTTAATGACGCCCTTGCGTCTGTTGCATTTTGAGCGATCTCCGCCTTGCCAGTCTCGACGAGTGTACCGGCTTCTGCCTTAGCCGCGCCGATCTTCTTATCTCTTGCCGCCGCCGCCTTTAGGTGTTCCTTTTCGATCAGCTCGTAGCCCTCTGAACGGGCATTCAGCATTTCGCGGGTGTATCGGGCTTCCTTTTCGCTGACATCCTTTAGGATTTCACCGGCCTCGCCACCCTCGATGGCTTTACTCTTTTCGCGCGACTCAATAACCTGATTGATCGGACGAAACAACGTCCGATTGAGGATCCATATCATCAATAAGATCAGAGCAACGTGAATGAATAAGGTGCCGTCCGGAAAAAGCTGGATCGACTCGGCAAATGCCAGCACAAACATAAATTTATAATACCAATAACACAGTCTATAGGCCGGAAATCGCCTCCGACTCAAAAGATAGAAGAGTATCATGCGCGCGTTTTTTGGGTCAAGGTGGGTAGGTATTGGCTCGAAGATTGGTTCAGTTAGCCTGCAAAAATCATCTCAGGCTCAAGGATCGAGCCCTTATCGCGGGGTCATAAAATGCATACCATAGGACTTCAATCTCATCACTCATCCAACCCGCCGAAATCGTGTGCTGTTGTGCAGATCGAAAGTTCGATAGTGAAATGAACGTTATTGCCATGAGGCGATGCGGCGGGTTGGTCAGGGATTTATGTGACGCTTAATACTTCCAATTCACGCAACTTTATGTCATATTTTATCGTTAAGAGTTCTGAGAAGGAGATTTCATAATGAGCATTTTCGACAATGTTAAACAGGCCGCGTTAAACCAGTTCATAGAGGTCATCGAGTGGCTTGATTCTACTCAGGACACAATACTTTACCGGTTTCCCGTCGCGGGTCAGGAGATCAAAAATGATGCCCAGCTGATCGTTCGCGAATCGCAGGCGGCCGTTTTCGTATTTGAGGGCCAGGTCGCTGACGTCTTTCAACCTGGTAAATATACGATAGACGGCGGCAACACGCCGATCCTCTCCAAGCTTGGAGCCTGGAAATACGGATTCAACTCTCCTTTCAAATCTGAAGTCTATTTCGTTAACACCAAACAGTTTACCGATATGAAGTGGGGCACTTCGAACCCGATCATGCTCCGCGACGCGGACTTCGGCATTGTCCGACTGCGGGCATTTGGTGCATACAGCCTTCGTATTGCCGATCCGAGTGAATTTATTAAACAGATAGCCGGAACTAATGCCCATTTTCAAACCGAAGACATCGATGGACAACTAAAAAGGGCTATCGTTACGGAATTTTCGGATGCTCTTGGCGAACTGAAGATCCCGGCTCTCGACCTGGCTGCTCAATACAAGGAACTTGGCGAGGCGATCCGAACTAAGATCAACGAAGAATTCAAAACCTGGGGCATCGAGGTAATGAAGTTTTTTGTTGAGAACATCAGCCTTCCGCCCGAAGTCGAAGCAGCCATGGACAAACGTGCCTCGATGGGTGCTCTTGGCGATGCACAGAAATATATGCAGTTTCAGGCAGCGGATGCACTTCGCGACGCGGCCCAAAATGAAGGCGGCGGTGCGGGCCTTGGAGCCGGACTCGGTGCTGGTTTTGCGGTTGGCGGACAGATGGCGAATGTTTTTGGCCAGCAAGCCGGAACTACTGGTGGAGCTGGATCGCCAACGCCAGCAGGAACGATCCCATGTCCCTCGTGCGGAAAGCAGAATGCGGTGGGAGTCAAATTCTGTTCCGACTGCGGCGGCAAAATGGAAGTCGCCAAGGTCCCGTGCGTAAAATGCGGGGCCGAACTCCGCGAGGGTGCAAAATTCTGCTCCGAATGCGGGTCGACACAGGAAAAAGCCAAATGCTCCAATTGCCAGTTTGAACTTGCTCCCGGAGCTAAGTTCTGCCCGGATTGCGGAACCAAAACCGAGGCCGCTTAAGTTTAGTTGCAAATTTAACTGAGGGCGCCCTTTTGAATAGCAATTCAACTTGGGCGCTTTCATTTTTGTCCCTTTTAACCTTTTACGATTTGTTTTAGGATTGATAGATATGGCGATAAGTCCCGAACTCCTTGAAATCCTGCGATGCCCGCAGTGCAAGTCAAAAGTCGAGATCGACGAACAGCAGACCCGGTTGACTTGCGTTAATGGGGAGTGTTCCTTGGTATACCCTATCCGAGACGAAATTCCCGTTATGCTGATCGACGAAGCAACCGTCCAAAAGTAGACATAATTTCCTACCATTTCTTGACACTGAGACAGCCAGAGCTTAGTATTTATAGTTTCGGCTCTAATGGCCGGCGTGTGTCTATATGTTCGAATCGTTATCCGACAAACTCAAGAAATCGCTAAAAAATCTGCGAGGCCAGGGCAAATTAACGCCTGAGCACGTAGATGCGGCGTTGCGTGAGATTCGGATGGCGCTGCTTGAGGCAGACGTTAATTACAAGGTCGCCAAGGATTTCGTCGAGGCGGTTCGCGTCAAGGCCGAGGGACAAGAGGTTTGGCAGGACCTGAAACCCCACGAACAAGTGGTCAAGATCGTTTACGACGAGCTGGCCGAATTGATGGGCGGAACGTCATCGCGGCTTGTTTTTACCAAGCAAACGCCGAACGTCGTGATGATGGTCGGTTTGCAGGGCTCCGGTAAAACTACCTCGACGGGAAAGATCTCGCGCTGGCTGTCCGACAATCAAGAACGCAAGCCCCTGCTGGTTTCGGTCGACGTTTATCGTCCTGCCGCCCGGGAACAGCTCAAGGTTGTCGCAAACGCGGTCAACGTTGCAGTTTACGAGGGTAAGGAATCCAACGACCCACTGACGATCGTTCGCGGTGCTATGAAGCACGCGGTCGAGGTCGGCTACGACACATTGATGATCGACACGGCCGGCCGTCTGCATATAGACGACGAGCTGATGGTCGAGCTTGAGCAGATCAAGGCGGAGACGAAACCTGTCGAGGTTTTGTTTGTCGCCGATGCCATGACCGGCCAGGATGCGGTCCGCTCAGCGGAAGTTTTTCATGAGCGTGTCGGCATCACCGGTGTCGTTCTAACCAAGATGGATGGCGACGCACGCGGCGGTGCAGCCCTTTCGATCAAGCAGGTCATAGGCCAGCCAGTAAAGTTTGTCGGCGTTGGCGAAAAATACGACGCGATCGAGCCGTTCTATCCCGATCGTATCGCCCAGCGGATCCTCGGAATGGGCGATGTCCTGTCGCTTATTGAGGAAGTCCAGGGCAAGATCGACGAAAAAGACGCGCAGGAGCAGCTGCGAAAAATGACGAGCAATCAGTTTACGCTCGAAGATTTTCGCAATCAGCTTGGACAGTTCAAAAAGCTCGGATCGATGTCGAAATTGATGAAAATGCTGCCCGAGCAGATGACCGGCGGCATGCAGATCACCGACGAACAGTCGGCAGTCGTGGACCATCAGATGAAACGGACCGAAGCAATAATCGGGTCGATGACTCGTCTGGAACGAACGAATCACAAAGTTATCGACGCCAGCCGAAAGACCCGGATCGCAAATGGTTCGGGATCGACGATCAGCGAGGTCAATCAACTGCTTCGTCAATACGAGCAGATGAAAAAGATGATGGCCAAGATGAGTAGCGGCGGCATGTTTGGCGGCATCGGACGAAAAATGATGGGCGGTCTCGCCGGCGGCCTTGGCGGTTTGCTCGGCGGCGGGGACATGGGCCTTGCCGACACTGAAACTGACGCCAACGATTCGACGACTAGAAGTATCAGGAAAAAGAAAAGACACAAGAAACGGAGATAGTTAGTGGTTCGTCGTTAGTCGTTCGTTGCTTAAATACCAACCGACCACTGACCACTGGCCACTGACCACAAACACTATGTTAGCAATTAGTTTAATGAGAATGGGTGCAAAGGGTAAGCCCTTTTATCGCCTGGTGGTTAAGGAAAAACGCAGCAAGCGTGACGGAAAGTATCTTGAGAACGTCGGCACTTACAACCCGATGCTCGATCCAGCAGAAGTTGTGCTTAAGCACGACCGCATAGATTACTGGATCGGTGTTGGTGCTCAGCCGACTGACACGGTCAAGAGCCTGATCAAGAATAATCCGGCTGCCGAAGCGGCAGTTGCGGAATAGTTTTGAGTTGACTGAGTTTAGTAAGTTTTCCGGGTCAATTATCACTCGCCGAACTCAGCAAACTCTGTCAACTCGGTAACTGCTGTGAAAGAAGCTGTAGAACGGATCATAAGCGCGCTGGTCGGAGAACCCGACGCGGTCGAGGTGACTGAAAATGCTGACGGCAAGAACGTCCGCATCGAGGTTCGCGTCGCCCCGGGCGATATGGGCCGAATAATCGGCCGCGAAGGCCGAACGGTCAAGTCGATCCGTAGCATTCTTTTTGTCGCGGGGCAAAAACAAGGCCGGCGGTTTCAGCTTGATCTAGTCGAGGACTAAGGTACGACAAACCTCAAGTTTGTCGAACATACGTGGAAGATCTCGTCTGCATTGCCAAAATTGTTCGCACGCGCGGACTAAAAGGAGAATTGGTTGCCGATCTCCTGACGGATTTTCCCGAGAGGTTCGAGCATCTCGAGGGTGTAACGGCGGTAACGCCGGACGCGAAAAAGCTCGATTTGAAAATTGAAGATTTCTGGTTTCAGAACGGCCGTGTTGTGTTGAGGTTCGCCGGTTATGACACGATCGAAAAGGCTGAGGCCCTTCGCGGCTGCGAAGTCTGCGTGCCGGAGTCGGAAACGGTCGATCTCGACACCGATGAGTATTTTGACTGGCAACTCGAAGGCTGCCGCGTCGAAACGCTTGATGGGACTGCCGTCGGCGAGGTGACCGGAGTGATGCGAAATGGCGGCACTGAGGTTTTGGTAGTAAAGGACAGCGAGAACGATCACCTTATTCCGTTCGTCGAGGCGATCTGCACCGAGGTCGATATTGAAAACAAGTTGATCCGGATCGATCCGCCTGACGGTCTTTTGGAATTTTGAATTTCAAATTTGAGATCTCAAATCTGAAATGAAAATTGATGTACTAACAATTTTCCCTGAGTTTTTCACAGAGGTCTTTGAATTTGGAATCATCCGCCGGGCAAAGCTCGCTGAGATCGTGGAAATAAACGTCCACGACATCCGCGAATACGCGACGGACAAACATAGGATGGTCGACGATCGACCGTTCGGAGGCGGCGACGGAATGGTTTTGAAACCTGAACCGATCTTTGCCGCTATTGAAAATTTATTAGGGACGAGCAACCGCGACGAATACCCAGCGGGGACACGCGTCGTAATGCTTACGCCGCAGGGCAAGCCGCTAAAGCAGGCGGATGTGCAAGATTTGGCCGATCAGGTTCATCATATCGTTCTGATATGCGGCCGGTACGAGGGCGTCGATGAACGGGTCAATGACGTGCTCGTGACCGACGAGATATCTATCGGCGACTATGTGCTTTCCGGCGGAGAACCCGCTGCGGTGGTGTTGGCGGACGCGATAGTCCGACTTTTGCCGGACGCTCTCGGTAGCGAGACGTCGGCCGAAAACGACTCGTTCTCGGATGGGTTGCTGGATTGCCCACATTACACGCGGCCGGCGGAATTTAGGGGAATGAATGTCCCGGAAGTTTTATTGAACGGCAATCATGCCGAGATCGAAAAATGGCGGCGTCAAAAGGCGCTCGAGAAAACACGACTTACGAGAAGTGATCTATTAGAAGGAGAAATGGGTGAAATGTGAGTAGGGTAAAAATCCCGCTGACCTCTGGCCCGATTAGAATATGAACAGACTAGACGGTGTCGAAAAGACACAAATGAAAGAATCAACGCCGGCCTTTCAGCCGGGCGACACGCTTCGCGTGCACGTCCGGATCAAGGAGGGCAACAAGGAACGCCTCCAGGCGTTCGAAGGCATCTGCATCGCCCGCAAACATGGTGGCGTTAGCGAGACGGTTACGGTTCGCAAGGTCAGCTTTGGCGTCGGCGTTGAGCGTATTTTTCCGCTCCATGCAACGGTCATCGACCATATCGACGTCATTCGTCGTGGTAAGGTCCGCCGTGCAAAGCTCTATTATCTCCGCGATCTGCGTGGCAAGGCTGCACGTATCAAGGAACGCGATACCAGAGCGAAAGGCAAGCACGCCGCTAAATAGTATTTAGGAGAAAAACCTGTGAGAAACGCGGGACGGTCAAATTCATTCGGTTCGGATGGATTCGACCCCCGCGTTTCTTTGTTCGAAGACCTGCGGATCGACAGCATTGGCCTCGTTTTCGAACAGCAGGCACACGACGCCGGTTATCGTTTTGTAGCGGGTGTTGACGAGGTTGGGCGCGGATGTCTCGCCGGTCCAGTTGTCGCAGCCGCATGCGTACTCGATCCGGACAAACAACTGCCTGAAGGCATAGACGATTCAAAAAAACTGACAGGCGAGAAGCGTGAAGAGATCACAAGGGAATTAAAGGCAAATTGTCTCGCTTATGCCATTGGCCAGGTCGAAGCGGACGAGATCGATCGCATAAACATCCTGGAAGCGACGAAAAAGGCGATGCTCCTCGCCATCGCCTCGCTATCACCGGCGGCCGACTTCCTGCTGATAGATGCGCTCGAGCTGAAACAATCACCATTACCGCGAAAAGCGATCATTCGTGGCGATTCCATCTCCGCATCGATCGCCGCGGCGTCCATACTGGCCAAAACGTACCGCGATGACCTAATGCGAAAATACGACGAAGAATTTCCTTATTACGGCTTTGCCGGTCACAAAGGTTATGGTGCCGCGAGCCATTTCGAAGCTATTCGAAAACATGGTGCCTGTTCGATCCATAGAATGTCGTTTCGCGGCGTCCTCTGATAGGTGCTCCAGACCCGATCTTTGAATTCAGTTTTTAGTAAAAAGCGGCTCGCCGACATCTACGATTTCGTTGCAGTAAACCAACACTTATCGAATAAGCAGCATCAAAAACGCCAAAGGAGACTGTTTTAATGGAAAACGATGAAGCCGTCAGAGGGCGTCCGTCCGCGTACGAAACGATAGTATACGGCGGCTTGGCAATAGGGATACTCGATTTCATCGACGCCAGCACTTTCTTTCCCCTGTATTTTGGCATCTCGTTTGTAGATGTTTGGCACGGTCCGGCATCAGGAATATTGGGACGCGAAGCATCCAGAGGGGGCGGATTTAACACGGCATTGGTAGGGATCCTTATGCATTTTGCAGTTGCAACGTGCATCGCGGGGGTTTACTTCTTATTGAGCCGTAACATTTCATATTTGATTCGTCATGCGTTCATCTCGGGATTGGCCTTTGGTGTAGTCGCTAATCTTGTAATGCAATGGATCGTCATCCCGCTTTCTGCGATAGGCTGGCGCCCGATGGCAGAACATATCGACTGGGGCTTGCAGATGAATAACGGCATTGGCCACGCATTTCTGGTCGGATTGCCTGTTGCTCTGATCGCAGCATGGTCCGCAAGACGCAATGCTCAAATGCAGTAACGGGGTCCTAGCTAAGGGACGTTAACGAAAATTATGTGAAACCACCTCTGCCGTAAAACTGTGTATTGGCTCGAAATGTATCGACTTTAGCATTCCCCGTTCTTCAAAAATGCCGCGGATTATTAGGTAATCGTTTTGCGTTATCACGGAGCGATATTTTTCAAAAACATCGGGCATTACCACAAAGTTTGAATGTCCCGTCTCATCCTCAAGCGTAATAAAAACGACGTTGTTCGCGGTCATTGGCCGTTGACGGATGATCACAGCTCCGGCCGCGGAAACTACCTGACCTTTTTTCAGATTCAAAGTTTGTTTTGCCGATAAAATGCCTCGCCGGTTCAATTCCTCGCGGACAAATGTCATCGGGTGCTTTCCAATGGAGATGCCGGTTTTTCTGAGATCCGCTTCGGTAAGCTCGAGGCCTTCCATGCGTCGAATGAATAGTGTTGCGTCTTGCGGCTGTGCCGCTCTATTTGAGGAAAAGCTCTGCCTTCCCGGGAGCGATGAAATAGAGTTGCTGAGCCGCTCTTGATCCACCTCGAATAACGGGCCCGCCGGTTGTATCGCAAGTTCCGATTGCCACAGAGCTTCACGGCGATGGACTGTGTTTTCAAAATTCAAAGCTCCGGCGAGACTCAGAGCTCGAATCTCGCGTTTGTTGAGTTCGGGCACGCGGTCGATCAGATCAGCGATACTTGAATACTGATGAGATGAGCCCTTACTAACGTGCGGGCTTCTGCAACGACCATCTCGTTCAGCAACGATAGCTTCACCGACGTCCTTGCGTAACCCTCTTACAAAATTAAGTCCGACACGTACTCGTTTTTCGCCATCGATTTCCTCAACGGTAAATTCATATTGCGATTTATTTATATCGAGAGCTATAAAATGCAGGCCATGCCGCTGAGCGTCTTTTACCAGGGTCGCGGCGTTATAAAACCCGAGAGGGTAATTATTGAACATCGCCGCCATAAAACAGGCGCGGTAATGGATCATAAAATACGCTGAGGCGTAGGCGAGCAGGGCAAAGCTGAAAGCGTGAGACTCGGGAAATCCATAATTGGAAAAAGCTTTGACACACGCGACGATATTTTCCTGTACCGATTCGGGCACACCTCGCGCGGTCATTCCGGCTCTCAGCTTTTCGCCGATGGATTCGAGCTTTATATCAGGCCGTTTGAACCCCATTGCCTTGCGCAGTTCTTCGATCTCAGTGCCTGTAAACCCGGCAATATCCATTGCTATTTTTAACAGTTGTTCCTGAAAAAGCGGAACACCCAGGGTACGTTCAAGTGTTGGTTTTAGCCGCTCATCAATGTATTCAACCTCTTCTAAACCTTGCCGCCGTTTGAGGTATGAGTGCAGCATTTTACCAACGATCGGGCCGGGACGAATGATCGCAACCTGAATAACGATGTCATAAAAATCCTTTGGCTTGGATTTTGGCAGGAATGCTATCTGCGCCCGACTCTCGACCTGAAACATTCCGACCGTGTCGCCTGTTTGAAGAGCTTCGTAAACTTTATCGTCGCCGTGTGGAACCTTGTAAAGACTGAGGTCCTCGTCATGATGCTGTTTTATCAGCGAGATCGAATCACGCAGAACGGCCATCATTCCAAGTCCGAGAAGATCGATCTTGACGATCTTCAGCGCGTCGCAGTCGTCCTTGTCCCATTGAACGATCGTTCGATTCTCCATCGAAGCCGGTTCGAGGGGAACGATGCCGTCTAATCTATCCATGGAAACAACCATTCCTCCGGAGTGCTGCCCAAGATGTCGTGGAAAATCGAGTATCCGTTGGTACAGGTCGGCAAATTTTCGTAAGGCTATATTCTCCGACTGGTCAAAGCCCTCTTCTTTTAGTCTCCGGTCAAGATCTTTTCCCTTAAAGGTTTCGTAATGAGAATTCAATTTAGACAAACGTTCGAGCACGTCTTGGCCGAACCCGAATGTCTTGCCGACCTCTCGTACAGCCGATTTTCCACGATAAGAGATCACATTTGCAGTCATCCCCGAGCTTCGTCGGCCATATTTGTCATAGACATGCTGGATAACGTTCTCACGGTCTTCGCCCGACGGCAGATCGATGTCGATGTCGGGATATTGTTCGTATTTCTCCGACAAAAACCGTTCAAATAACAACTTGTTTTTTATCGGCTCAACGGCCGTGATGCCGAGGGCGTAACAGACGACCGAATTTGCCGCCGAACCGCGTCCTTGAGAAAAGATGTTGTTCTCTTTGCAGAAATCCGAGATATCGGACACGGTCAGAAAATATCCAGCAAGCTTTTTCATCTCGATTACACGGAATTCCTTTTCGAGACGTCCCACCACCTGTGATCTCAGCGCCCAGGATTCATGGCGGTAACGTTCGATCGAGAGTTCCAGCGTCTTGGAGCGAAGAACCGAAATTACTGTCTCGCCTGCCGACACTTTATAGTCCGGGAAGTTGTATGAAAGCTCATCCATCGAGAAATTTACACGTGAGGCGATCTCACTGGTCGTATCGATCGCCTGCGGGAGATCCTCAAAAAGTTCGAGCATTTGTTTGTTCGATTTTAGGTGTCTCTCGCTGTTCTCTGTGAGCAGTTTTCCGGCGTCGTAGATCGTGCAGTGATTTTTTATACATGTGAAAACGTCATAAAGCTCACGGTCCTCCCTTTTGGCGTAATAAACACCATTCGAGGCAAAATAGGGGAGCCGGAGCTTGTGTGCGAGGCCAAGCAGAGATTGATTTATAGCTTCTTCATTACGCATGTGATGACGCTGCAGCTCGACATATAGCCTTCTTTCAAATACATAATTTAGCCATGCAAGATCGATCTGACCTCGTCCGTTTTTTATGCTGTTATGTATAAAACCGTCAACGCCGCCGGTAAAACAGAGCAAACCGGATGAATGCTCTTCGATATCCCGTCGCGTAGCAAAATGCTCGCCTTTTTTATGTCGAAGCTTGATCGTGGTGATCAGTTTGGAGAGGTTTTGATAACCTGCGAGACTCATCGGCACAAGCGGGAGCAGGCTGCCATCTTCCATTGTGATATCCGAGCCGATGATCGGCTTTATGCCATGTTTTCGCGCCTCGAAATGAAACCGCACGGCACCCGCCACTGTATCTCGGTCGATGAGTGCCGCACCGGGCATCCCCAGCTCAGCTGCCTGCGACGCCAGGCTCTGAGGCTGTGAACCAGAAGAAAGAAAACTAAATGCTGAGCGGGTGTGAAGTTCGTGAAAAGTCATAGAAAGATACCATTAATGAAAAGTACAACTAAGAATGAAATGGTCGACACAAAGTTATTATTAATTTGCGTCGCTGTCTCACTTCTGTCTCACCCCTGTATCAACTCTGTATCACCTGAGATTGATGTCAATAAAGGGGTTGGGGCTACATTTATGAGTTTGTCTCACGAATTGTTGAAAAAAATATTTTCAGTCATATTCCCCTGCCAGAAACCACTCTTTATTGACCTTACAAAGGCGATAAACACCATTATTTTCGACCTCGACGTCCCATTCCTGTGTTTTCCATGACGTTTCCCACCATTTAGAATTTGCCTTCCAAACTCCGCTATATTCGATGACATGTCCGCTAAAAAACTTCGTCTTAATAAATACAAGTCGGCCGTCTCGTACCAGCACTTCGGCACCGAGAGGGGGGTTGAAATAGCTAAATGCTATTATCGGATCAACTCTGGCAGCATCTAGAGATTCCCTGCCAGTTGGCAGTTTATCGCCGTCCAGTGCGAATGGCTGCGACAGCCGTTGGTCCAGTAACACCGGTGTTCCGACATTATCCTCACCAACTAGTTTTTTTAATTTATTCGCGGTTAGTAACAAGCTTTCGGGTTCGGGCCGCGACACTGCGTAAAGACCGCGTTGCGAGGCGCGTGGGCGTGCAAAATAAGCGATTATGTTTACCGACATGATCTCGGCTTCTGGCGGGTCAAGCGAGGCTCGCAAGTTTATTAGCTTTAGCCAAAACGTTCTCTCAAGTGTGGGAAACGAAGTTTTTACCTCATATGCCTTTTCAGTTTTATTTTTGAGCTTGAATAGAATATCCAGATGCTCGGTGCTAAATCCGCAATGCTCAACCTGCTCAAACAACTGTCCCAAACCGTGGTTTAGAACAAATGTTAGCTGCTCAAAATTCTCGACGGACGCTTCGAGATCATAATTCCAAGAGACTTGGTTTTCTTTAACATTTGGCGTGAGAATCGATGTCGATTTTTGTTCTATCGTGTTAATTACATTCTCAAATCCCTGACCATACCGTCCGATCAAATCGGAACGCGGTACCGCAAGCAGATCTTCTACACTTCGTATCCCAAGATCGTTAAAAACATTAAGCGTGTCACGTTCAATATCCAGATCTCTCAGCGGCAACTGATGAAATTGATCGGGCGAATGGACAGCCTGTTCTTGCCCGCTTTTTTGTCGTGCAAGTAAGGTTGCAGTATTAAGCGTTTCGGCCACGGCAACGCTGCCGGGAACATTCTTTCGCTTCAATTCGGCGACGATCTTGTTCGCCACCTGTTCAGGATTGCCGATAAGCCGTTCCAGCCCGCTAACATCAAACAAAATGCCATCTTCGATCATCTCGATCGAATAAGCAAATTGCCTTGCCACGGCCGTCAGGATCTGACTGTCACGCTTTGCTTCAGAAGAAATAATGCATGCATAAGATCTAGACATCCGTGTAATCCATTTTAATTTTTGTTTGTAAAGGCTTTCCATACACACCTTTTTGCGAAAGCAAACTGATGTGAAATTGGCGCAGTAATTTGAATCTCCCGTTGCCTGACCATTCGGTCCGTTCACGCGAAAAAAGTAAGGACCTATGCGATGCCGAGCCAGTAATATGTTCTGTGGCAGTGACCAGCAGAACTGTTGGGGTTTCTTTTATCCGGTTGCGATAGCGGTACCAGTAGGTCTTTGGCACCATACGGAGTTGGTGTTCGGAAAGACCGTTCAAATTAAGCCAGATCGCGCCAAAACCTTTTGCCTGCACCAGATAATCTGAAGCTAAAAATGCCTTTTCAAGGCTGCCGCCGCATTTTATCCAAAACAGGTTATCTAGCTCGACCCCTGCTAAAAAAGCGGTGCACGGATCAAAACTATTTCCCCCATCAACCAACGCGCAGATCTCACCCGTCTTTGTAAGTTTAGAAAGCAGCGAAAGCGGCACGCTTGTTTTCCCCGAACTTGCCTCACCCACGATCTCGACAATCGTTCCGCGCTTGAGAGACAACCCAATGTGATCGAGCAAAATTTCATCGATGTATTCTTTCTCTTCCTGCAAGCTAGAAAGGGATCTTACAAGGCTCAGATGCAAATTTTTACTCATAACCTAAACGTAAATTAAGTGTCTATATTAGGAATATATTGCATAGATGAAACGTTGTCAATGTTTTCTTGCCGCCCAATCCTTAGACGAATACAAAGACCGAGGAGTCTCGAACTGTCGGGATAACAACGCGGTTAAGAGCTGAGATTGAGGCCCTCCGCGAAGTATCGTCCGGAGACAAGAATCAGACGGAATTTAAGAACCTGTGAAAAAGGACACTGCCGCAGCTACTGGTCACGTTGCACCTCGGCGAAACTCGCGAGGGCCTCTAAGTCAGGTATGCGAATATTTTTCCTTTCGTGAACGATTAGTCCTTGATCTTCAAGCCGCAGCATGCTCCGCGTCACTACTTCACGAACCGTCCCGATCCTTGCCGCAAGTCGATTGTGGGTTAGAGGCAATTTTATCGTTATCCCGGCATTAGTATTAATGCCGGAGGCTTGAGCTTCGCTCAGCAGAATACCCGCAAGTCTTTGGCCAACTTCGCGCAGCGAGAGCGTCTCAACAAGTGCAGCGCATCGTCGAAGGCGCGAAGCCATCAATTTAGCCGCGGCAAGAGCAAGCTGTGGATACTCGATCGCCGCCTTTAGGATCGCCTGTTTATCGAGAAAATAAACCGTCGTCGGCTCTTCTGCCGCTGCCGTCGACGGATAATTTCCACCGTCAAAAACCGGCACCTCAGCTATCGTTGTAACAGCACGCTCAACGTGAATGACCTGTTCGCGCCCATCGGCACTGGTTCTAAATGCACGCACCGACCCCGATGCGATCACGTGAAGCCCCTTCGAAGGCTCTCCAGCCAGGAACAGAATCTCATTGCGTTCAAGTCGTTTCTTGATCGAGTGTTTTGCCAGGACAAGCAGGATCTCGTCATCTAAATCACTAAACAGTTCTGTTTGCTTAAAAATTGTGATCTTGTCGTCGTGCACTATCAAGAATCTTAGCTTGGCGGAATAGAAACGACAAAGGACATCGCACTGGTGACTTGTGCCACATTTTAAGCGTGGTGAATGGGCGAGAATAAAATAGAGCGGTGAATCAACGAGGTCTCCGCGATGGCATTTGCCACAGGCGAATAGGTGGAGCAAATCGACGAGTTTACTTGCCCGCCGTGAAACGGGGTGGAAGATTATCCAATTCGCGCTTCATTTTTTCGCGGAGTTCGGCAGCTGCGGTGGGTGAGAGCAGCCTGTCGATGAGCGGATAAATATCGGCCTCTTCCTTTTCATTGTGAACTATCAGGCGGCGGCTGACGCTTTCTATCCGCACTTTCACTTCATTCATACGGCTTAATTCGTCGCTATCCGGATTGGCAACAATTTGACGCATTGTTTTTATGGCCCCGATCATCTCTCGCATAAAAAAATTATGATCTTCATGAAGCATTTCGATCCAATTTTTTAATGCCGCGGCGTCGGCAGCATCCATCAACCCGGACGCATCTGTAAGAGCCGGAAACAGATGAAGATGTTCAGCCCGGATATGGATCGCCAGACGGGCCCAAAACAGGTCAAGGGCCTTGAAGATCGGCTCAGCTTCACCCGATGAAAACAGGCCTACGATCTTGTCCACCAGATCATCGATCTCAGAATGATCGTGCGTCAGCAAGTCGTCTCTTTGTGTATTCAGAACCCCGGTCATGTTCTTTGCCGATCCGGGACAAAGCCGTAGAGCATTCCGGCAAAGGCCGCGAGCCACGCCGCCATTGCGAGGTATACAAAATAATGTGGAATCGCCATTAGAGGTTCGAAATGGATCGCATTTGAAAGCTGGAACGTGCACACCGTATACATTCCAAGAGGAAAGACCATTCCCCAATATTGAGGATTGTACCTAAGCGGAAACCGCATATAAACATGTCGCCAAAACCCGAGCACGATCAGCAGCGGTATCCACCACGTTCCCCATGCCCAGAAAAATAGCGTGAAGCCCTTTAGGAACGGCAATATCTCGGCTATAAACGTCCATTCCGGAGCGGCGATGATCAATCTCGCGCCGGCGAGCGTCGTGATGGCGACCGCACCCATATTTATCCAATACGGTGGGGAAAGCTCGGCGGCCGTAAATTCCTTGAACGTAAAACGGTAAAAGATCAGAGTGATGAGCAGCAAATACAGCATGCAGCCGACTAGGAACATGCAAAGCGTAAAGAAAAGCAGGGCCTCGCGATACGCCGCAAACTTATCCGAGAGCAGTGTGCCGAGGACCGAGATCGATTGGGTCGCAACCGCCGCGATCAGCCACGTGCCGCTCATTCCCTTCTCCAGCGTCGGTTTATCCTGCTGGATCGTAACGAATGTAAAGAACGTGTACATCGTCAGAGCCCACAAAACCAGCCCTACGAACCACAGGACCATCGCCGCCTGAAATTCGCCGCCAACGATGATCAGTTGGCTGCCAAGGACGCACGTTCCGGCCGCGACCGTGAAAAAAACAGGGCCGCGCATGTGGTTGGTGATATCCGCCTTAACGTTTGGGAAAAAACGGACCAGCCGAATACCCAGAAACAGGCACAGAATGGCGTACGCGGCAATATTGACAAACAAGAGCGATTTCGCGATCAACTGCATCTGAAGCAATTGAGTGGCTATCGAGACTATCCCGGTCGCCATAACCAGTGCGAAATACCCGGGAAAAAGATCGGCTATAGCGGTGGATAAAACTCCTTTAGGCTCTGTCGATTCTTTCACAAATGTCTATTTTTGCAGATTTTACAAAAACTCGCCGACAAGCTTAGAAATCTCTCGGCTCGGCGGTGTCGCATTTTTTACATTCGAGTTGGGCTCCGACCTTCCCGTCGCGTCCAGCAACGGTCAGGGTCCATTCTCGCGTGATGAGTGGCGGGCCATGTCGGACATGCTGGTAATGACCGCACTCAAGCTTGGCACGCCAATCCTGTTCGTCATCGCGGTCGAAGCCGATTATCTTCTGCCTCATCGGATATCGATCTGACCGCCTACAGATTTGCGCCGGCCTACCGGTTTCCACCACAAGAAGATCGAAAGTGCGATAAGCCAGCATACGCCTGAAGCGACGACGAGTGGTATAAGCTGCTCAAAGTGCGAAGCTAGCGCCGCCTCGATGGTCACCGACAAGATCCACAACTGTGCGATATTGATCATTACGAGCAAGACCAATCGTGCCTGCCAGACGGCAGTGCGGCCGCTTGTCAAGACTCTTTGGCGCGACGACTCTGCCGGAGGGTGGAATATCTTACCTGTTTGATTAGGCTGACTCATGGCCACCTCCGATCTGCTTGCCCACGGCCCAAACCTCGCCTCCATCGCGCATCTCTATTTGGATCCGATCTAGTGGACGCGGGGGCGGCCCGTAAAGGACGTTGCCGGTGTGAACGTCAAACCCGCCGTCGTGACACGGACATTCTAGCCTATCGTTTTTCTTGGAATAATAGACGGGACATGTAAGATGCGTGCATTTCTGATCGAACGCGTAGTACTGCCCATCGTACGCCCTGATGAGGATCGCAGTGTCGTCCTCGCTCGGATAACTAAAGTTCAGGGAACTGCCCGGTGCGATAGTGTCGGCTCCTTCGATCTTCATCGCCCGAAACGTCTTGTCGACGCTTTTATCGTACGCAAGTTTGCCCGCGAAACCCGCAGCACCGACAAACAGGACAGATGACGTAAGAAAAAGAAAATTACAAAACTCACGCCGCGTGACCTGTGCCTCTTCATCACGTTGGTACGGGAACTCAGCCTGAAACGATGCAGTGGCTGACCGGACATTGGCCTCACTCGATATTTCGTTCGTTGCTTCGCGGTCAGCCACCAGCACGCCCTCGATAGTTTTTTTGTCCAAATAGTTAGAACTCATTGCTTTTACCCGATTCCTCGACCTGTGTATCGATCCATGATTCACCGGTGACTGCATGTCCCGGCTCAAGTGCGACGCGGCCTTCGAATACGCCGCAGCCGTCAACCTTTACTTCATCCTCGTCAGTCGGGAGCATTAAATAGACTTTGGTCTCGACGTGCTGATTGCCGAAGACATGCACATTCACCGGCTTGGTTCGCCGAAGCGGTACGATCTGCTCATAGGTGCCGAACGCCAAGGCTCCCGTGGGACAAACGCTTGCGCACATCGGCATCAGCCCCTCGGACGTGCGGTCAAAACACATATCGCACTTCATCTGCAGGTGCATCGCGGTATTGTATTTGGGCACACCGAACGGGCACGCATTGACGCAGTTTCGACAATCGAGGCATCGCGGCTTCAACGCCGACATCACAACTCCGTCCTCGTTTTGCTTGATCGCATCTGCCGGGCAAACTAGAGCACACGTCGGCTCGGTGCAATGCATACATATGGTCGGCATAGTCGCGGTTGTCTCGCTCCGGTCGATATAATCGACAAAAATCATTGAGTAGCCCTTGTGTGTATCACATTCCCGGCATGCTGAGACGCATGAGCGACAGCCGATGCATCGCTGAGGGTCAATGAACATTGTTTCTTTCATAATCTGTTAGTTACCTTTTTGAACTTCGCTCAGGCTCGCACCCTTGCGCCCTTTTCCGAGGATCGGAAGCTCGCGTGAGTGTACCTTCTCGATCTTCGCCGCGCATGCCTTGAATTCGGGTATTTTGGACGTGGGGTCGAGTTTAGGATTTGTCAGCTGATTTACGGCAAGCTGCTCGCCCCAGTGATATGGAATAAATATCGTGTCCGGGCGGATCGTACGGACGACAAGTGCCGGAAACACGCCTTCGCCACGACGCGAAATAACCTTTACTCGTTCACCGTCGTTGATCTGCAATTTTTGAGCGGTTTCGGGATGTATCTCGACATAAGGCTCCGGGCATTGCTGCACGAGAAACCCGATCCGACGCGTTTGATTTCCAGAAAGATATTGATAAACGACGCGGCCGCTCGTCAGGATCAGCGGATATTCGTCATCGGGTTTTTCGTCTGCACCCTTATATTCCGTCGGGTGAAATCGGGCTTTGCCATCTGGAAGATAAAACTTTTTGTCATTGAACATCCGTGGCGTTCCGGTGCTTTCTTCAGTCGGACACGGCCACATCACGCCATTTTGTCGATCGATCTTTTCATACGTTATCCCGTAATAGTCCGCCTTGCCGCCGCGCGAGGCTCCCCGCAGTTCGTCGAATATTTCGCGGGGCGAATCAAATTTGAAATACTCTCCACGTCCCATTCGCCTGGCGATCTCAGATGCGATCCACCAATCTTCTTTTGCTTCGCCAGGGGGATCGACGGCCTTGTTTATCTTGACGACCCGAGCCTCGGCGCTTGCCGTCACACCTTCGTCCTCCGCCCAGGTCGTTCCCGGCAGAACGACGTCAGCGTAGCGCGAAGATTCACTCATAAAGAAATCTACACAGACATTGAATTCAAGTCCCTCGAGCGAGCGCCGGACAGAATTTATATCCGGGAGACTGACCATTCCGTTATTGCAAATCGAAAATAGAGCCTTGATCTCGCCGGAACGCATTTTATCGAACATTTCGACTGCCGATACTCCTCCGTCCGGCAGTTCATCCTCGGGTAGTCCCCAGAAATCACAAATAAATTTTCGATCCGCCGCATCATAGATCGATCGCATTCCCGGCAACTGCTCGGCCTTTTGGCCGTGTTCGCGGCCGCCCTGGCCGTTGCCTTGGCCGGTGATCGTTCCATATCCGCGACCCGGATCGCCGATCTTTCCGGTGGCCAACACGATATTTATGTATGACAGAACGTTATCGACGCCGTTGCTGTGATGCTCGATGCCGCGGGCATGCATTATCATTCCCGTCTTAGCTCGGCCATACAGCAGCCCCGCCTGGATGATCTTTTCTGCCGGAACACCGGAGATCTGTGACGCAATATCCGGGGTGCAATTTTCGATTGCGACGCGGGTTTCTTCCCATCCGTTTGTATGATCCGAAATGAACTTCTCGTCCATCAGCCCCTCACGTACGATGACGTTCAGCATCCCGTTCGCCACCGCGACGTCTGTACCGGGTTTGAGCTGAAGGTGTAGGTCGCCCTGACGAGCCGTCCCCGTTTCACGCGGGTCTATTACGATCCAACGACCGCCATTGTCACGCTGCTGCCAGAGATATTTGTTGAGGATCGGAAAGGTCTCGGCACAATTCGCTCCCGCAAGGATCAGGACTTCGGCAAGCGGGATATCGCTCCACGGATTTGCAGCACGCGTCTTACGGTTCTGATCATACAAAACAAGCGGGAGTTGAGACTTTGGATTCCATACACGGCCTAATTCGATAGCAGTAGAGACGGGCATCGCGGGAAAAACGTGCAGTTCGGTGTCTTCGCCGTGCAAAAGTTTGATTTCATCCAATAAACCCCTCACGACCTTTCTGTAATCGCTCAAATGTTCTTTTTTCCTAATTAGGTCATTGTTGGGATCATCGACCGTTAGTTCCCAAATAGAGCAGTCGGCACCGAGAACTTTATTCACCCGTTCGTTTGAAATCGAAGCGCTTAGGGAGAATTTTAATGCGACACGGTCCATTCTCTCCTTTGGACGATTTATTCTATAGATCACATTTGTGAGATCGTCCTCAAGCCAGGCCCACGTAGATTGAGGCTCTTTTTTTAGTTGATACACATCAGCCGGGTATATATCTCCGAATAGGGCACCAAGCAAGACAAGCAGCGGCTGGGCCGCAAGGCCGAAAATCGAGTAATGCTTAATCGATCGGGCGGCTCTTAGGTGGGTTATTTTCCGTTCAAACAAAGTTTCGAGATTTGCTCTCTCAATCTTCCAGTATTCAGGTGAATGATCTTCCGATGCGGAGTTCTGCAGACTCAGTTCGATACAGCGTGCTTCAGCCGGGAAGCGAAAAGGCACGATACCTTCTTGGGCACAATTCAGATTAAGTGATGAGTCGTGCTTCCCGATATTGGATCCGAAAAGGACGACATTGGTTCTCTTTTCATTGTCAATCGCAGCTAGTAACTGAACCCGTTCTTCATGGTGACGCTTCATCTCTTGCAATCTTTCGACCGGATGGCCGGCGACATCTTCTTTGTCGATCAGACGATGGTGTGTATCGCAAAGAAGCATCAGGTTCGAAATATCGGCCTTCAGTTTTTCGGAGAGAATCGCGTCACCGCGCGGGCCGCCGGGCGTGTCGGCTATGATATGCGCTATGTAGGATTGATTAAAAATGGATCTTGTTAGCGGATCCTCGAACAACTTCACATTGCAGCCGTCATACTGGCACCGCCCGGCAGTCAGCCCCCACAGTATTACCTTCGTTCGCTCCGGAATGTACCGTACCCCCATTTATTGACCCCAACCAAATCAAGATTCCCTGAAGCATTTATGTCTACTTTTCGACCCAATCCAAAGTGGGAAACCCAGCGACCTACCGGGATGGATGCTCCGCCTTGCTTCCGCACCATGCTCCCGTCGCAAACCAGATCTCATAATGTAGTAACCAGAGCGACGTCCAGGGAACAATTGTCGTCGCAAGGAACATCGACGAATTCCATTCGCCATATTTCGCCCGATAAAGACAAAGAATTTTTCCGTGAAACACGTGAGGCAATTTTTCACCTTTACGAGTTTGAAGCTTAGGCTCAATAATCTGAACCATCGGTCGCTTACCGGTACGATAGATAATTTGGATGGTGTACGAGATGCTGAGCGGGGACGGTTGTATCTTGCCCATCCAAACAAGCTTACTGTTCATGGTGAGGGCAATCTTCGATTGCGGAAATATGCTCATAAGGCTTTCGCCTTGTCGGCCTAACGAAAGAACAGGAGCTTTATATTGACTTAATCTGCTAGTCCCCATACCACGTGTTTCTCCCAACCGTTATACCGACGGACGTGTTAAGAAGGCCTGAGCCGGAAGCCATTTTTAGATCACCACGATGCTGGCTAGCATCGAGTTCCTCGCCGTACCGCTTCATGCTCCGTTCCACCACGTCCGATCCAAATGATTCTGACAGCTTCCCGGAAATGTTGTTTAAGCCCGATTGCTTCAACAGCGATTCCATGTCGAATTTGACCATGGTGAGCCACTCGAAAAATCGTTCAGCCCGTTGCGGAAACAGGTTCCATTTGTCTGCGAAATTCTCCTTGGGGTTGACTGGATTCGGAATCCACCATTTACCGTCGGTGAACTTGATCGACGCTTCTATCCTCATTACTATCCCCATCAGAGCTTCGAATAGGTCAAGTTCATTCTGGTATGCTGCCGCCGCGAGCGTTGTAATGATGATGGAAATGGGCTTGTCGTCCGGATCACCAGCGTACCGGATATCGCGGTGACGTTTTAAGATTTGAACTGATATTCTAAGCGGCGTCTTCACCGCGTCCGCCGCGATTTTTTCGATCTCAACATTCCCCGCCTGAGCCATTTTTCTTTGCCATATTCACCTCGGTTTCTTTACCACTTGAATTACCGTGCCGTTGATAAGGAAATCGTCCGACTCATGTATGTAGATCGGCGGAAAATCGTGGGTTGAATCCGCCGCGAGAACGACCTGTTGATGGTCGCTGTCTAGGCGGAACCTCTTGATATTCGCCATTCCGTCTATGACCGAAAGAACTATCTGACCGTCCGTCGGGCTGCACGCATCCGCGTCTACTATCACGTAGTCGCCATCTTCTATCTTCTTGCCTTCGATTTCGGCACGATTCATTGAAGGGCCATCGACCTTGAGCGCAAACAGTTGGTGATTCGCCCGCGTACCGATGAAGGTACTTGAAATTTTGAGATATCCCTCAATGTTTTGCTCGGCGAGAAGACGTGCTGGACCGGCGTTCGCCGAGCCTAGGATCGGTATTGTTAGAAGTCGAGCGTTTGTTAGAAGCCCGGTGACCCATCCCGGTTCGGTCTTTTCAATTACACCGTTTATCTTGTCGACTCGGACAAGTCCCTTCTTTTCGAGTTGTTGTAGATGATGTTTGATCTTCTGAGGAGACCGTTCTCCAATCAACTCACCAATCCTTCGAAGTGTTAGCTGTCCTAGGTTCATCTCCTGGGACAGCTTTAGAATTCTTTCCTGCAATTCGTGCATAGTATGAAAATGGCATACTTCAATTTACATTTCAACATAAATCTTGACAGCGTTGACAGAAACAGCAGGATTCAGGATTTCCATCAATAGCTTCCTAAAAACAATGGTAAGTGGGGACCTTTCCTTAATTCTACAAACATGGCGAGTAAAGGCGAATTCTTATCCTAACTCGCTATTATTGACGAGAGTACCTTGTTTTATGATGATTCGCCATATGTGACGAATATATTGACAAATGGCTCATTATTCGCCATACTTGACGCATTATGAGGATTGATGAAAATAATACCGACCAAACAATACTCAAAGAAATTGGTGAACGTATTTCAACAATTCGACTGAATCAAAATCTCACCCAAGCGAATCTTGCAGAACAGGCAGGCGTCTCAAAGCGAACCGTTGAACGGTTGGAGGCGGGTGAATCGGTACAAATTACAAGCTTAATGCGGCTCTTTCGTTTATTAGGTTTGCTTCCACGTTTAGAAATTCTTTTTCCAGAACCCGTTCCAAGCCCAATAGCGCAACTAAAACTTCATGGGAAAAAGAGGCGACGAGCCTCCACGAAAGGAGTTCCACCCTTTACTGGTAAGGCATGGCAGTGGGGAGATGAGTAATGACAACGCTTGCCAAAATCAGGCTGTGGGGGAGAACCATTGGAGCCGTGTCGCTCGAGGATGGCAGCGATGTCGCGGCATTTGAATACACCCCCGAATTTGTGAGAAGCAGCATTGAAGTGTCACCGATCGTGATGCCGTTGGGCAATGCGGTGTACTCGTTTCCCGAACTGCCGCGAGTCACATTTCACGGTTTACCGGGGCTACTCGCCGATTCACTACCGGATAAATTCGGCAATGCTCTCATCGATGCGTGGCTAGGGATGCAAGGCCGATCTCCTAATACTTTTAATGCGGTGGAAAGGCTATGCTATACGGGGGCACGCGGCATGGGCGCTCTTGAGTTCTTTCCGAGCCAAGGTCCAAAGGAAATGACCCCTAGGAAGATTGAGGTTGACGCATTAGTGAAACTTGCGTCGGAGGTCCTGAACCAACGCAGCAATCTAGATACAAATTTTGACGATCCCAACTCATTAAGAGACATTCTTCGCGTAGGAACCTCGGCAGGCGGTGCCCGCGCGAAAGCTGTGATCGCTTGGAATCGACAAACCAATGAAGTGAGATCCGGTCAAGGAAAAGCAGGCGACGGCTTTGAATATTGGCTGCTGAAGTTTGACGGTGTCACCGGAAATAGCGATAAAGAACTTGCGGATCCTCAAGGCTATGGCGCAATCGAGTACGCCTACTATCTCATGGCCATTGAGGCCGGAATAACGATGAGCGAGTGTCGCCTGCTCGAAGAAAACGGCAGACGTCATTTCATGACAAAACGATTCGACCGTGTCGAAAGCGGCGAAAAGCTGCACATGTTGTCATTAAGCGGCCTGGCGCATTTTGATTTTAACAATGCGGGCGCTTATGGCTATGAACAAGCCATGCTTATCATGCGTCAGCTTAGGCTCCCAACATCAGCTATTGAAGAGATGTTTCGTCGCATGACATTTAACATTCTTGCGAGAAATCAGGATGATCATGTCAAGAATATTGCTTTTTTAATGGACAAGGCTGGCAAATGGTCCCTTGCTCCCGCCTTTGACGTCGCATATAGCTATAATCCGTCCGGAGTGTGGACGTCGAGCCATCAGATGATCATGAATGGTAAACGCGATGACTTTTCGAGGAATGATTTCAAGGCCTGCGGTGACGCAGTGTCGCTTAAACGCGGTCGTGCGGAATCGATTGTAATGGAAGTCCGGAAGGCCATAGAAAAATGGCCGGAATTTGCGGACGCGGCAAAAGTTAGCGAATCGTGGCAAACGCAGATCCAAGAGAATCTTCGTTTGGAATTGTCATCGAGCTGAAATCGTATCGCGATTTAGAAAATGCTGGCTTGGAGAAGGAGATGGGTGTTCATCCGGAGATGTGAGATTTTTTATTGAAACGGGAAAAATAACGGGAAACAGAAAAGCGGTAGCCGACTCGACTACCGCTAACCTATTGATTTAATTGGCTCCGCAGGTAAGACTCGAACTTACAACCCTTCGGTTAACAGCCGAATGCTCTGCCATTGAGCTACTGCGGAATATGGCACGTCTCGCGCTGGAGACGAACCTAAAGAGTAGAAATTTCATCACATATTGTCAAGCGCAATTTTGTCGGCTGTTAGAACTCCGTGAGAATGTCCTCAGTAGAACTCTTTAGAAATGTCCTCTGATGAAAACGCCTAAGATAAGCCTTTTTGAGGGGGGGCTCGGATGGCAAAAAGGGGAACGATCGAGA
>JBBRSH010000035.1:0-34287 GCA_038245555.1 Pyrinomonadales bacterium
AAGGCGATCGAAGCTCTGGAATTGTGGCGAAATACTTACCCGCTCGATTACATTCCGCTGATCGGGCTCTCGGACATCTATGAACGTATCGGGCAGTCCGAAAAGGCTATTGCCGTCGCTAGCGAAGGCCTGCGGCTCGACCCGGATTACGCGACGAGTTATGTTAACCTTGCCGAGCCGCAGATGTCGCTCGGCCGCTTCAGCGACGTCAAGGAAACCTGCCGGCGAGCTTTTGAGCGTAACTGCGACAGCTATTTCTTTCACCAGTTTCTGTTCCAAACCGCATTTGTCGAGAATAATCCCGCGACCGCCGATGAGCATCTGAAATGGTTCGGCGGGCGCAATGACGAATATCTGGCGCTGGATCTGCGGACCGGTGCGGCAGCTTTTTGCGGACAGTGGCGGGCATCGCAGGACCTCTCTCGACGGTCGATAGAAATGGCAACCCGGAGCGACGCAAAGGAAGTTGCGGCCCAATATGCGGCGGAACAGGCTCTCAGGATCGTTTTTTGGAGCTCTTCGACAGGAATACCTGGCAGCGATTCGACTCAACTCCGGACCGTTTTGAAGGCCCAGACGAACAAGGCCCTCAATCTCGAACGCGGCAAGGAGGTTATCTCCAGAGCCGCACTCGTGATGGCGGTTGCCGGCCAGGCCGAGTATTCGTCATGGCTTGCCGACGAACTCCGCGCGGAACGGCCAAAAGACATTCTTCTTTCCGAACTCTGGTTGCCGCTCATTCGGGCCGCGACACTTATTCAGCACAGTAAATATCGCGAAGCAGTCGGCGAACTCGAGGTCACCAAACGCTTTGAGTGTGCCGCTGAGTTTTACCCACAATACCTTCGGGGACTGGCATATCTCAAATTGGACAAGGTCGATGAGGCGTTGGCGGAATTTGACAAGATCCTCGACAATCGCGGCGAAGCCCCGCTTTCATCCATATATCCACTTGCCCAGCTTGGCAGGGCACGGGCGAAGAAAGATCCGTTCGAATACAAGAAGTTCTTCGAGTTGTGGAAAGATGCCGACAAGGATATGCCCGCCCTGATCGCCGCCCGCAAAGAATTTGCGAACCTCCGCGGCTCCACCGAGATTGCTCGAACGTGAGGATCCGGGAAGTTCATTCTTGCTGAGATCCGGCAGCCACGTAGTTTTTTCGACCAGTAACTACGTATTCCGGATGGTTGCGGACTTCGATCTTTACGGTCCGTCGTTTTCCGTCCAGGTTTTCGTTTGTTGGGTAGTAGCCGATCGAATACCGGTTATTGATCCTATTGAGTATCTTCGAATAAATTCCGTCGGCGTCCTGCGATTTTTCCAAAAATGATGTCTCACCGCCGGATAACTCGGCGAGGTTGAACATTGCAGACTGTGCCGCTTCAGATCTATCAGCCTCGATCTCCAGCAACTCGTTTGTCATCTTTGGGAGATTCCTATTACCGAGCCCAAGTGCCTTAAGTTGCTGCTCCATAAGTATTTTGGCCCGCGTCAGTCGCTCTTGCTTCGATAAACCTAGGAAGGGAATTCCCGAAACGATCGAATATATGGTGGCACGTGATCTGTCGAGAGACGCTCTTATATCCGATAATCCAAAATTTTCCGTGATCAACGCGTTTCTAAACCTCATCCGATTTGCATCGAGAATCTGATCCGGAGCATCGCTATTAGGTTTAAGGGTCGCTATCTCATCGCCGTCTGTTTGAAAAATAATGGTCGGACGGAGATTCGTCTCATCGAACATTTCATTCAAAACCGCCAGCAGAGCACTGAATTGCCTGCTTCTCCCCGTTTTTTTATCTTTCGACACATTGTTTTTAAGCGACTCCAATGCGTTTTTAAGTACGATCTTGTCCGTCGTAAAGTCGACCAGAAGGTTGATATCATCGGTGACGATCGCCATTTTGTCTCGAGCACGCAGTTTGTCGACCAGGAGTTCCGCAGCCTGGATACTGTTGTCAATAAATGGAGCCTGGCTACCGCTGTAATCGATGATCAATACGATGGAATTGGGAAGCGAGGCACTTTCACCAGCAGAAAACACCTCGATCGCTTGCGGAGCTTCGTTCTCGGTCACAACAAAATCACTTTTGTGAAGGTTCGCGATCGTCAGTCCATTTTTGTCGGTGACGAGGATATTGTTTACCACCAAGTTAGTCTTCACGCGGATCGTTTCGCTGTCGCTCGGCTCATTCTTATCGCCGTCACGCTGCTCATTTATCTCGCCGTCACGCTTAACGTTCGGGCGGCGCTGATCATATCGCTGGAGGCTCGTGCCAAAGACGTTCGTTTTTTCGGATCGGGGCGGTGGGGTGGTTTGTCCGAAAGATACTGCGGCAAAGATCTGCAACAACGAGATCAGCCCGAAGGCCACAACAACAAGCTTTCCACTATGCGGACGAACTGGCATACATTCTTTCTTCGGGAGCTCCTAGAACTTGATCATCGACTACAAAAGCTGGCCTGGAAACTTCGGTACTCCATTAGATGCAGACATAGCGATACCTTTGAAGTGAATTTACGTATGCCGTTTGCTGTACCTTAGCATTTGTAGCGTTGTTTGAGAACGTCATGGTTAGGCGTACAGAAGATGGCCACATCGCATCGGCAACACTTCCCTGAAGGACATGGCTATTTTCCTTTCGGGAAGAATTGTAGTCTTGCGGAAACAAGTTATTCGAAAAAAATAGACAATCGACCTCACGGTCTGGTACATTTTCTATTGCTGCATTCTAAGCAATCTTCAGCAAATCAACCCACATTTGAGCGTTCGTTCTATAACTAAGCGGCAATTGCGATGCCGACTACATGCATGTTGCACGACGAGAATTGAAACCAAGGAGATCGTAAAAAAGTGATCGTTAAAGAGACCCTTTTAAAAGCACTGGCCGCTAGCCTGTGTGCCTTAGTGATAGTCGTACTTTTTGCCGCCAGGCCGTCCTTCGCCCAGGCCGACCCTCCGACATTCGACAAGTCAAAAGTGCCGGTTACGGCCGGGACGATCGCGGGCTTTGTGCCGGCTGGATGGAAGCTCGAGGAGGACGTCAAAGGCGATCTCAATCAGGACGGCGTTGTCGATCACGTCTTAAAGCTCATTCAGAAAGAACCCGCCGGAGCCAAAGAGGATGAGGCGAGTATGGGCGAGCGGGCAATGGTCATTGTTTTTGCCGACAAGGGCGGTAAGCTGCAAAGGGCGGCCGTTTCCGATACCGTGCTGCAGTGCGGAGGCTGCGGCGGTGCATTTTACGGGATGTTGTCGGCACCGGCCAACGTTTCGATCAAGAACGGGGTGATCGTTGTCGAGCAGGACTATGGCTCGCGTTGGGTCACGGAAATGACATTTCGGTTTCGTTACGACGAACAGCCCGCAATGTTCATCCTGATCGGTTTCGATTTCTCCAGCCGCGACCGAGCCGCAGGCGGAGAGTCCTCGGAAAGTACAAATTACCTGACCGGGACACGGATCACGACGACCGTTAAAGGAAAGAAGACGACTACAAAAACCACGAAAGTGGCAAAAGATCGACGCAGCATCGAAGAGGTAGACAAAGACAAATTTGACGAAGACGCCAACAAGCGTCTCGGCCTGGACTAACTTTTGGAAAATAAGGATCGTTGACGAACGGTCCTTTTTGATTGCCTTTGCTGCCGCACGCTACTGTTTGTGGCTGCCGGAGAAGATATGATAATTCGATCACTGTTCCTATTTCTCGCCCTGAATTTAACCCTTGTCGCCGGCGTCTTTGCCCAAACCGCAAAGACCTATTCGGACAAGACTTACGGGTTCACCGTTAATTTTGCTACGGATTTTAAGGTCGCTGCCGGGAAAAATGCCAAATCCGAAACTGCCTTTGGCGATCCCGGAACGGGCACCAAGATCATAAAGTTTTCGCCGGCCAGCATTCCGGCGAAATACCATGGCGATTATGAATTCAACGTTTGGCGTTCGAACAACTCGCGGGCCAAATGTGGAGCACTAACGGCCGCCGACCGCAACGCAAGCGTTCCGATCGAAGATCCCGCGACAGGTTCGCCAAAAACAATGACTATCGGCGGACACACATTTTACGCTTACGTTGGCTCTGAGGGTGGGATGTCAAAATCTCTCGGGCTCGTCGGCTACCGCGGCAAAGTCGGCAATCGCTGCTGGCAGATACAGTCGATGACCTATCAGGTCTCGGCCTTTGACGACTTCAAGACGTTTGACGACAAGATAATCGAAAATTCGTTCGAGAAATTTGTTGCCTCGTTCAAGTTTACGAAGAAATAGTTTTTGTCTTTTAATTCATTTGCCTCCAGCTTTAGCTGGAGGTAGAAGGTTAGAAAAGGTCGTGGCTTTAGCCCAAATTCAGAAATTGGGTTCCGATCGGCTACAGCCGCCTCTTTTCCCCAGCGTGTTTTGGGCTAAAGCCCAACTGTCTGCCCATTTCGACCTCCAGCTAAAGCTGGAGGCAATTCAAAAAGTCCGCCTCGCCAAATTAAAACCAATGAAAATCAAAATTATCCTCTCTCTAATGCTCCTTTTAGCGTCGGCCTCGGTCGGCTTTGCCCAAAAGAACCGCCCCAACCCTTTCCAGGCTACGTTCATTTCGTCAAGGGTTGTGCATCGTGTAAAAGTTGACAACAAATGGTTTATGGTGGTTTATGCCAGCTTTAAACTGAAAAATGCGCTTAGCAATCCGTGCCGGATGAACGCGTATTTTTACAACGGAGCCGACGGAAAACCTCTTAAGGCCGCCAAAGGTTCAAAGTACGGCTCGGTCGGCGGCTTTGTCACCGCAGGCTCGGATTTTACACCTGCGTACGTCGATGCGAACTATCCGGAATTTAAGATCTACATTCCATACGAGGAACTCAATCTCGACTCGACGCCCGGCAATCTTTTCAATCTAAAATATTACCTAAGCATGCGCGACGAAGCCGGAAACGCCGAAATCGCCAAATCGACCTGGTTCAATTTCAGTCTGAAATATTGACCTGATCGGCCCGGCGTTGTGAAAGTGTCCATTCGTTTATGAACGGCACGTTACTTCAGCCCCGCGACCAGCTTAATGAACCGCTCATCTGTTTCCAGTATCTCAAAAGCTTTTTCGGCCTTTATGCGGTCAGCATCTTTGAACCCCAGTTCGACGGCCTTTGATAGCTCATCAATCGCTTCTTTTTTCTTTCCCAACCCGCAATAGAGCCGGGCACGGTTGAAATGGACCTGAGCATTCTTGGGGTTGGCCGCAACGGCAATTTCGAGCGTTTCAAGGGCACGGTAGATCTCGCTGCTTCGATCGCCGCGATAGTTTGCGGATTCGATGGACTCGATAAATAGCTGATTTAGCACGCGGCGGGCAACGCGCCGGTCTGGACTGTCCGCCGCAGCGTCGGCTTTTTTGTGAAGCGTGGCGATCTTTTCGCGGATCAACATTTTCGGATCATTTTCGAGACTGAGGTTGCCGATGGTCGCCCTGAGGGAATTGATCTCGCCAGCGGCTTTTTGTTGGGCGAGGAGCTGTGCGGCATCGGAGCCCTGGGCACGTTTATACTCTGCAGAAGAAGCAAGAGAGCGGGCCTTTTGCCTGACCGCGGATACGTCACGCCAGCCTTCAAAATCGTCGGCGATCGCGATGAGGCTCGTGTAAGCTTCGAGAAACATCCTTTCGGCCAGGTTTTGATCGGCACCGGCCGTCCGAGCCTGAAACTGTTCCTCGATCATCACCTTGTCAACGGGGCGGCGTCCGGCTTTCATCGCCCGGAGCTCGAACCATCCCAGGGCTTCGGCGGCGAGAGATTCGTCGAGCCATTGGTGCCCGCCGTCAAATTCCTCGATCCGGTGAGCGATGTGGGCAGCCGTGAGCTTTTTTTCGAGCTCGCGGAATTCGACAAAATTAACGTCCTCAAGTCCGACCGTGCCAAAGAAAATAAACGGCAGCTTTTCGGAGATCTCAATATCCGGGGAAGGGCCAGCCACACTCCCGATCACGCCAAAAATACAGCCCTTGCACGAATTCGCAAACAAACTAGCCACGCGGGCACCGCCGGAAAGACCAGCGGCCAGGGTTCGGTTAGTATCGATCGGGAACCGCTGATTTGTATCTGCCCAAAGGTTGTTGAGAACGTTGGAAAGAAGGCGTAGATCGATGCCGTTTCGGGAGTTATTGGAACCGACCGCTATGTACCCGTATTTCTCTGCCGCCGCCCGATATTTCTCGACCGCCGTGCTGCCGCGGGCTCCGGGATCAAAGCAATAGACGATCGGAAACTTTTTCGCCGGGTCGAAGCTGCTCGGCAGATAAAGGGCGTAGCTCTGAGACGGTTCGTCTTTTATGACGACCTTGTCCGTTATTCTCCCGGAAGAAAGCAGCACGTCCTGGGCGGCGACTAGCGCACCACAAGCGACAACACCCATAAATAGTAAAGTTTTGATCGACTGAATCATCGCCGCGCTGCGTCCGGATTTTGCGGGTTTTGCGTCGAGTGGTTTCATCGCAGTTGAATCTGGGTAATGGTGCGCCCCTCCTTACGTGCGGGCTATGGACACGTTCATCAGATCGATAAATCGTTCGAACAGATATTCCGAATCATGCGGCCCGGGAGCCGATTCGGGATGATACTGGACCGAGAATATCGGGAGCGTTTTGTGCCTGATACCGGCGACGGTTTGGTCATTGAGGTTGATGTGCGTGACCTCGACCTCGTCGGGCAGGCTGTCGGCCGCGACGGCAAATCCGTGATTGTGGGCGGTGATCTCGATCTTGCCGGTCGTAAGGTCCTTGATCGGTTGGTTGCCGCCGCGGTGGCCGAACTTTAGTTTATAGGTCGATCCGCCAAACGCTTCGCCGAGCAGTTGGTGGCCGAGGCAGATTCCGAATATTGGAGTCTGGCTCGCGGTCAGTTTCTTGATCTCATCGACGACCGCTGTCATCGAAGCCGGATCGCCGGGCCCGTTTGACAGGAATATCCCATCCGGTTTAAGGGCCATCGTTTCGGCGGCCGATGTTCCTGCAGGAACGACGGTGACTCGGCAGCCGAATTTTGCGAATTCACGCAGGCTGTTCGTCTTGACCCCAAAATCATAGGCGACGATGTGGAAGGGTTTGATCGTGGATTGCGGATCGCGGATCGCGGATTCTGAAGGAACCGGCTGATAAACGAACCTTTCGTCGGTCGTTACCGCACTTGCGAGTTCGCGGTTCGCCATTGACGGCGTACTGAGGACCTTGGCAAGCAGTGACTGGGAATTGAGGTCAATGGTCGACAAACCGGCACGCATCGCACCTTTGTCGCGGATGTGACGGACCAAGGCCCGTGTGTCGATGTGTTCGATCCCGACGATGTTGTTTTCTTTTAGATAGTCCTGCAGCGACATTGTCGAGCGAAAGTTTGACGCAACGCGGCTCGCCTCGCGGACGACAAAACCCTCGACCCACGGCCGCCGCGATTCGACATCTTCGGTATTGACGCCGTAGTTGCCGATCAGCGGATATGTCATACAGACGATCTGGCCGGCGTAGCTCGGGTCGGTCAGGATCTCCTGATAGCCGGACATCGACGTGTTAAAGACCATCTCGCCAAAGGCTTCCGTCTCAGCACCAAATGACACACCGTGAAATTCACGGCCGTCCTCGAGGACGAGTAATGCTGCTTTTGATTCGTTCATCGTTGAAACGATTTTACCGCAAGAATGGTGCTGACCGCAGGGCTCACAAACAAAAAGATCGCCGCGGTGTCATCCGACCGCGGCGATCCTCAAATTTTCATCGACATTAGACCTTATCTATCGTCGTCGTTATGGAGGTCACTTTTTATGGCGTCCGCCGGCACCGGAGCATTGGGGTCATAGGCTCCGTGCTCGAGAAATCCGATCATTGATGGCTTCCAATAGCGGAAAAACGCCTTGCCGTAAATGTATTTCTCAGGCACGAGGCCCCAGTACCGCGAATCGGACGAATTGTCGCGATTGTCGCCCATTACAAAATAATGGTGTTCCTCGACGCGTTTTGGCGACATGCTCGGCAGCGACTGATTGTGTTCTTTGTCGAGATACGCTTCGTTCAACTCCTGATCGTTGACAAAGACCTGGCCATTGCGGATCTCGACCGTCTCGCCCGGCAGGCCAATGACACGTTTGACATAGCTCTTGTCCGGATCGTTGGGGAACCAGAAAACGACGATGTCTCCGCGTTCGATATGGCCCCAGCTAATGCTCTTGATCTTGTAGTAAACGAGCTTGTTTACCAGCAGGCGTTCGCCGTCGTGAAGCTGCGGCAGCATCGAGGTGCCCTCGACAACCACGGGCTGAACAAAAAAGACGCCGAAAAGTATAAAGACGACGACGATCAGAAATATATCGCGTAACAACCGCAGCCCCTCGGTCCAGAGGCCCTGACGGGACTCGTGGCGAAGCCGTGCAATATCGATATCGCGGTCGTCGGCGACTGAAACCGAGCCGAAGTCGTAACTACTTTTTCTGCGCAAGGCAAACATCTATTTGGCGGCGCAAAACGCATACTGCGCCAATTACAAATTAGCGGTCGCATCGCCCCTTTGTCAAAGGTTATTTTGACCCTCTCAAAACACACGACTAACGCCGCCTATTTTCCAAGGTTTTCGACCCAACGGAGGAATGAATCTTCGTAGACGAGCCAGCCGAATGAGGTGGGCGCGTTTCCGACAGTTTCGAATACGCCCTCCGTACAAAATGCGATGAGTTTTGGCCGCGAAGGTGCGGGGACGAGTATGCGGTGCTTTCTGATAAGCCGGTCGATCTCGCTGAGGCGGATCGCAGGCCTGGGTGAGAGTTCCAACAGGTGTTTCGTGGTGTTCATAGTGTTTCGTGTATATTTTGTCTGTTTTCGGAGCCTGATGGACGACGCCATGATGCTTAAAAATCGTAAATCCCGTAAAGATCGTAAAAGGCATAAACGTCGTAAATAGCTTAAATAGCATAAGAATGCCTATTTATTTGCATCGCCGGATGTCCTAGTCTTGTAATTAGCGGACGTTAGTCCAGGTGGCGATTACAGTAAGGAACATGTGTTGCGTAATATCGTCCATCAAATGCAGAGTATCAGAGGATTACTACAGATGCAAGTAAATATTATGAATGAAACAACAAGCTTGTGGATCAAAGAGGACAAAATGACATTTACAGAGAACGACAAGTTAAAAGCACTCGCGATCGTCCGCGTTTTTGAGACATCACGGCCGTTTGACGACTATGCGGCGTGCGTAGTGCTCGATGACGGTGCGGGCATTTCTTACGGCATATGCCAATTCACGCATCGGTCCGGCTCGCTTGCCGAGGTCGTCGATCGATACATCGCAAACGGCGGCAAGGTCGGTGGCGCGATCCTGGCAGGCTGCCGGAGCGCTTTGCTAGACACATCGGCCGGCTCGATCGAGCGGCTCGCGGCCAACGCACAAGTTCGAAACGCTCTCCGCTCCGCCGCGGCCACGCGCGAAATGAAGTCGGCACAGGAGGCGGTGGCGTTCGAGCGGTATCTCGCACCGGCGATCGCTCTATGCGGCAAATGCGGTTTCTCGCGGCCGCTGAGCCTCGCGGTCGTTTACGACTCGATCGTGCATGGTTCGTTTTACCGGGTCGCTCGTGGCGTTGCGGCCGATCGGAGCGACGAGCAAGCGTGGATAACGGCATACGTCCGGCGACGCGACGCGTGGCTCGCGAGCTATCCGCGGCTCACGGCGACGCGATATCGAACACGATTTTTTCTAAACCAGATCGCCATCTCGAACTGGGAGCTACGGCTGCCGATTAATGTTCATGGCGTGCGGCTGACATCCGAATTATTCACGAGCCAAACGGCGGTTGAGCCCTTCGACAAACCCGCAGAAAAGCCTGCCGAACATACCAACACCTCTGCCATCGACCCACCACCAGCTCAACCGCCGTCGTCGGGGGCGACGGTGTTTCAGAGCCTCGGTGCTGCAACCGAACGATTCGACCAGGTTGCCGATACCGTCAACGCCGTCGTGACCCGGACGGATGCCGCCAAATCGCTTTGGACGACCGTTGTCGGAACGCTCTGGCAGGCCGTTTGGGCGGTCGCCGGATTTGCTGCAGGTTTGCCGCACGCGGTCTGGATCACGGTCGCGATCATCTGCGGGCTGCTGACGCTTTTTTATCTCTATCGCCAAATTGCCCTTGGCAAAATACGCGAAAGATCATCGCAGCACAGCAATTAGCCGCACCAACAAACGGAGAAACGAATATGAACGACCTAAAGAACATCCTGCTGGCTTGGACCAGCTCACTGACTTCCGTCTTTGCCGCGATCGAGGCCCGGACGATGATCACCATCGTTTCGGCGATCGTGCTGCCGGTTGTCTTTTTCACGCTCGGCAAGGCGATCGACGTCGGGCTCCAGATCTATCTCAGACGCCGCGGGAAGAACGGCGATTCGAAAACAATATGACCACAAAGATAAAAATTTACATCGCTCTCGCGGCCGCATTAGTGCTCAGCCTCGGCATTCTAGGCGGTACGGCATGGTCGGGCCATGAGATCCACACACTGGAAAAGGCCGTAAACGCCGAACGCTACCGTGCCGCCGAAATTGATAAAGCGGCCGCCGCAAAGGAGCTTGACGCGGCCCGCTACCGCGAGAAAACCGAATATCTCGAACGGCAGATCGCCGAGATAACAACAACCAAAAGGAAACAAGATGAACAATTGGAAAAACTCTCTACCGATAGCCGCGATGCTCGTGCTCGCGTGGTTCGTGCCCGCGGCTTACCCCCAACAACCGTCGACGCCAGTGATCTCTGCAAAAAGCTCGCCGACGCCGGCCATCCGTGCCGTTCAGAGTGACGCACTTGCCGCCTGTGCGGCAGCCGTCGACGACCTGATAGCGACACGGCAGTTGGCCGAGGCTATCGATGCCGAAAACGACGCATTGAAAAAACGTCTTGAGACCGAGAAGCAAGCGACTGCTCTTCTGCGGGAACTGAGCGACACGCGTAAAAGCGAAAACGGGGCGTTGACCGAAGCCCTGTCCGCCAAAAACCAGACGATCGCGGCCAAGGACGCGATCATCGAGTCGCAGGACAAGCTGATCGCCGTGCTCAAGCAGAAAAAGGTGTCGCCGTGGCGTCGTCTGGGCGACATCCTGATCGGGGCGGCGATCGCCGTGGCAGTGAAATAGGAGTGAACACCCATGAACAAATACATTGACGAGGCTCTCGACGATATCCGGCTGCGTGCCGAAAAATACCTCCGATCCGAACGCTATTACGAAGGCCGGCACGATCTGGCGTTTGCAACCGACAAATTCAAAACGACATTCGGGTCGCTGTTTCGCGAATTTGCGCTGAATTTATGCCCGGCGATCTGTGATGCGGTCCGCGACAAACTGCGGGTTACCGGGTTTTCGCCCGACACCGAGGCGGCGGCTTCGAGCGATCCTGTGCGGCTGGCAACGCACGTTCGACGCATCTGGAATGCAAACGGGATGCGTCATCGTGCCGGCGAGGTACACAAGGAAGCTCTCAAATGCGGCGACGCATATGTGATCATCTGGCCCGACGAACGCGGGCGGGCGACGATCTTTCCAAACCGGGCGGCGAACTGCACCGTCACCTACGACGACGAGCAACCGGGCCGCATCGTGCGGGCGGCAAAGTATTGGCGAACCGCCGAAAAGCGTTTTCGGCTGAACCTCTTCTATCCGGACCGCATCGAGAAATACATAACAACGGACACGTGCGAGGGAGCGTTGCCCGAGCCGGGCAAGTTGGTGCCATTTGCCGGGAGCGCGGTGATCGACAACCCTTACGGCGTGGTACCGGTCTTTCATTTCGCAAACAATGCCGATCTCGCGCTTCCCGGCCGGTCGGAGCTGGAACCGGCGTTGCCGATCCAGGACGGGCTGAATAAATCCGTGCTCGACATGCTGGTGGCGATGGAGTACGCGGCGTTTCGCCAGCGTTGGGCCGCCGGGATCGAGGTCGAGTATGACGCTGCGGGCGAGCCGGTCGCACCGTTCAAATCCGGTGCCGATCACATCTGGATGTCGCAGAACGCCGATACGCGGTTCGGCGACTTTAACACGGCCGCTCTCGACCAGTTTTTGCTGGTCAAGGATAGCTTTCGCATCGACATGGCTCTCGTGTCGGGGACGCCGCTGCACTATTTCACGCCGAACCTGCAGGGGTTTCACAGCGGCGAAAACCTGAAACAATCCGAATCGCGATTCCTCGCCAAGGTTCGCGACCGCCAGTCGTCGTTCGGCCAGATCTGGGCCGATGTGATGCGGTTTGCGCTCACCGTCGAAGGCCGACCGGACGAAACGCTGCTGACCGAGTGGGAGGACCCGGCACCCACGTCGGACCGCGAGCTGCTGGAAAATATTCTGCTCAAAAAGCAGATCGGCCTACCCGTCGAACAGGCCCTCATCGAAGCCGGCTATGGCGAGGCGGACGCGAAGCGAATGGTGAAGGGATCAATTGTCGAATGATGGAGAAAGTGATGTTGGGCTAAAGCCCGAGGAAATACTGTGACCCTTGTCCTCCAGCTAAAGCTGGAGGCAATTTATAAAACTATGAAAAAACAAGATGAAAACACGACACAGACAACGGTGCCAACGGGCGTTGTAGAAACAACAGACGGAGAAACAACCTCGCCTGAAGACATAACCCTTACGCGGCTTCAGGCGGAGAATGCTGAGCTCAAAGAGGCCGTTCGCGTTAGCGGTGCTCGTGAGCAAATTACAAATTCGCTTCGCGAAGCCGGGGCACGGTCACCGTCGCTGCTGTTTGATTCGGTCAAGAGCGATCTGCAGTTTGCGGATGACGGGAGCCTGACGAATGCCGAGGCGATCGTGAAGCGGTTGACGAAACGATTTCCGGAGCAATTAGGGAATGAGACGGTCCATAGGTCGATCGATGGCGGCGCCGGACGAGTCACCGGAACGCCACTGACGAAAGAGGCACTTGGAAAGATGACGCCGGCCGAGATCGCAAAGCTTGATTGGGCGGCGGTTCGGGAAGTACTGGCAAGCTGAAAAGTGGTCAGTGGACGGTGGTCCGTGGACAGTGGTCCGTGGACAGTGAAGAGCTAAGAACTAGAACTAAGAACTAACAATAAGGAAAGAAAAAACGATATGTCATTAGATTTTATACCAACAGTTTGGGCGGCGAGGCTGCTTGTCGCTTTGGAAGATGCGCTCATATACGGACAGGCGAATGTGTGTAACCGTGATTACGAGGGCGAGATACGCGAGTCGGGCAATACGGTCAAGATCGCTTCGATCGGCGAGGTCGACGTTGACAATTATGTCCGGAATACGGACATCAACGACCCGCAGGTGCTGACGGACGACGAGCAGAACCTGCTGATCGACCAGTCGAAATATTTCAACTTTTTTATCGACAGCGTCGACCGGGCCCAGACCAATGTGAATGTGATGGACCAGGCGATGAAGCATTCGGCGTGGAAGCTGCGCTCGATCGCGGACACGTACATCGCGGGGCTGATGGAGGCCGGCGTCAATGTCGGCAACGTGATCGGCTCGTCCACCACGCCAGAGGTTCCGACCAAGGACACGGCCTACGAATACATGGTCGATCTTGGCGTTCTGCTCGACGAGGGGAACACGCCGACCGACGGCCGGTTTGTCGTCGTGCCGTCGTGGTTCCACGGGCTGCTGCTCAAGGACGACCGTTTCGTCCGGGCGGGGACCGTACGCGGCGAGGGCCGTCTCGCCAATGGCGAGGTCGGTGAGGCGGCTGGTTTTCGCATCCTCAAATCGAACAATGTACCGCAGGTCAGCGGTGCAAAGTTCAAGATAATTGCAGGCCATTCGATGGCGACGACATATGTCGAGCAGGTCCTCGACGTGCAGACCTACAAGCCCGAAAAGCGTTTCGGCGATGCCGTCAAGGGGCTCCACGTCTACGGGGCAAAAGTTCTGCGTGGCGAGTCGCTGGCAATGCTGATCGCAAGTAAATCTTAAGGAGAGGGACTGCGGCTCTTGTGTCTGAAAATGAATTGCCTCCAGCTTTAGCTGGAGGTCGACATGGGTGATGAATAAGGCTTTAGCCGAATTTTAGAGACTTCGGCTAAAGCCTCACCGCAAATAGCAACTTCGCCTCCAGCTAAAGCTGGAGGTAATTCAAAAGCAGGAGCGACCGGGACAGCCGTCACACGGGTAGAGAGAACTATGGGAACTGCGAAAGATAAACTAAAAATGATGATCGCGTGGGAACTGGATCCTACGGTTTCAGATGACGAGGTTGACGAGCTGCTGGCCGATGCCGCTCTGTGCGACGCGGCCGCATTGCCGCCCGGCGATGACGATTGGACGCCGACGTACGACCTGAACGCGGCGGCGTCAGCGGGGTGGCTGATCAAGGCCGCACGGGCGAGCGTCCTTACGGAAGTCGATCCGCCGGGCTCTGGCATCGTCACGTCAAAGGTGTTCGACAACTGCCGGATGATGGCCCGTTTTTACGCCGCGAAACGGTCCGCGTGCGTAAGTGTTAGATAATATATATGTATTAACGCATATGACTGAAGAGGCAAGCATCCTGCTTGTCTCTTTATATCTTTTAAACTTCGCGGATCGCGCGAAAGGTGAAAGGTGATAGGCGGAGAGGTTCCGGCAAGCAGCATGCTTGCCGCTCCAGTCGGGAATTAAAAAGAATAAAATTATTTCTTATACCGTCATAAATTCAGCCCCAAATTTTGAAAGTTGAGTTATTATGTTTTTGCTTTGCGGCAATTACAAATTTACGAAAAGTTGGCTTGGCTCAATGGCCTGCCGGCGGATGAGGCGGAATACGTTTTTGCCGAATGCTGCGGGTCGGCGGCGTTTGCACGTTTGATGAGCGAATTGCGGCCCTTCCCGATGCTTGAACGCCTGTTCGACGGTGCCGAGCAGATCTGGGAAACTCTCCCCGCCGACGAAAAAGCCATTGCCCTCGGTACCCGATACACCCTCAACGGAAACAATCACTGGAACGTCGTCGAAACTCGTCTCGCGAAACTTCTCGAACGGTGATCTGAATAGTCGCACCCACGCCTTGACATCATGCAAAATGCTCCTATAATTCGGGCATTAGCATAAAAAACAGGAAAAAATAGTCCACACGGTTATCGCCCGTTCGCCGGGCGATATTTGTCTGCGCCTATTTATTTGCCGAACCGTCGAATAAAGAGGATTTCTTCCAATGCCAAAGGATCAACGTTCGTCCAGCACCGTCGCCATCCGCTTCGCCCTAGCCGCCCTATTTGCGATCAGCGCCCTCGCATTCGCCGCCACTGGCACGACCGCCGCCGGAACGTCGTTCGTCGACTCCGTGCGGGGATTTTTGGGATTGGAGAGCAAGGCTTTTACTTTGGCTCCGCCCGTGACAGGAACAAGACGGTTCGGACGGACGCTCAGCGTTTTTGAGAGCGACGATGAGTCTTATTTGTTTTTTGGCCCGCTTGTAGCCAGGACCTGGGCGAATGCTGGAACAGACTTCAATACGGCGGGCAACTGGCTTGTTGCTTTGCCGACAAACACGGATATCGCAACATTTACCGGAGCCGCGTCGGTGCAACCAAACGTCAGTTCAAATATAACGGTTTCCGGGGTCAACTTTTCGGACGCGGCGAGCAGTGGTTACAATCTTTCTAGTTCGAGTTCATCCATCAAACTGCTTTTGAATTCTACGACAACCGGAGCGACCGGAGCGATAAATTCCGCGAATTCCGGTGGTACCAATACGGTCAATGCTCCATTAATCCTCAATGCGGCGTCTGGAACCCAGACGTTCACTACTCAGGCTAGCGGAGGAACACTAATAATTAACGGCGTAATCTCAAGCACCAACAGCCCTCTTCTAAGTCTTGCTGGATCGGGAACTGCTCAAATTAATGGGTTAAACCTTCATACCGGGGGAACGACAGTTAACACCGGTACTTTTCAGTTTGGCAATGACAACGCATTTGGAAGCGGGACTTTTTCCGTTGGCAGTAGCACATTCACGATAATTCAAGCGACAGGCGGAAGCCGCACTTTCTCCAACAACGTGGTGTGGGGCGGTAGTTCCACGATTAGCGGCGGAAATTCGTTTACGTTTAATGGAAGTTTCACTAGCTCCGGGTCGAATTCGCGAACGATGACCGTTAGTAACACTGGTGGTCTAACTCTTGGCGGTAACGTCTTTCTTTCCGAAACAGATTCGTCTAATCGAACATTCACCATTCTTGGCACTAGTCCCGTCACGATCAACGGAGTCGTTACAAACAACAACGTGGGCAATACCCAAGGAAGTCCCCTGCTCTATACCGGCAACAGCACGTTGACACTGAGCAACACAAATACTTACGGAGGAAACACGTCTGTAAGTGGAGGCGGAACCCTCAGTGTTGCCACGATAGGAAATTCGGGCGCAAGCGGAGGTCCGGGCGCCGGCGCGACAATTAATCTGGGTAGTACGTCGTCTTCCGGAACACTTTTATACACGGGCTCCGGGGAGAATACGAGTAAGATAATTAATCTTCTAGGACAAACGGGCGGGGCGACGATCGATCAATCGGGGACGGGTTTATTAAGGTTCACCGCAACAAACCTAACTGCGGCGGGTGGTACAGGCGCGAAGACACTCATGCTTCAAGGGTCCACTGCGGGAACCGGCGAAATTGCCAGTGACATCAAGGATAATTCCGGTGCCAATAAAACCTCATTGGCAAAAACTGGAACCGGATCCTGGACGCTCTCCGCTGCAAACGATTACATGGGCACGACCACGATCAATGCAGGAAAGTTATTTGTAACCGGTTCGACGTCGCCTGAAAGTGCGGTCACGGTAAACAACACAGGCACACTCGGCGGAACCGGGTCGGTCCTAGGGCCGACCGTTACGGTTGCCAGCGGCGGAACCGTCGCCCCGGGCCTTAGCCCGGGAATTCTCAATATTGGAAACTCAGGCAATTCAAGCGCCCTTAGTTTTGCAAGCGGGTCGACTTATGCGGTTGAGATCGGCGGCACGACTGCCGGGAACGCTTCGAATAACCACGATCAGCTCAACATTTACGGTACGGTCAGCCTCGGAAATGCAACGCTGAGCCTTTCTGCATTTAACGGTTTTACGCCGAGTGCCGGACAGACCTTTACGATCATCAACAAGAACACCGCCGGAGCGATAACCGGTACGTTCAACAGCCTCGCTCAGGGAGCAACGATCACGAACTTCTTAGGCTCGGGCCTAAACGCGACCATCAGCTACACCGGCGGCGATGGAAACGATGTTGTGATCACGGTGTCCGCACCCGCGAATCACACCGTCACATTCGACGCCAACGGCGGAACCGGTTCGATGAGCAACCAGACTGCCAACGTCGCGACAAACCTGACCGCGAACGCCTTTACTCGAATAGGGTATACATTTGCGAATTGGAACACCGTGGCGGGCGGTGGCGGGACCACTTACGCCGATCAGGCTTCGTATCCTTTCACGACGGACGCGACCCTTTACGCTCAGTGGACGATCAACAGCTACACGCTGACGTACAACGGCAACACGAATACCGGCGGGACCGCGCCTACGGGAGCGACGCAGAATTACAATACAACCATTGCGGTCGCCTCAGCCGGAAGCCTGGTTAAGAGCAATAGCACATTTACGGGATGGAACACGGCGGCGGACGGCAGTGGAACACCATTTGCCCCGGCGACGACATTTACATTTACCGCGGATACGACGCTCTATGCCCAGTGGGCGAGCGGAACGTCGGCAGGTGATTTCTTCCGTTCACGCGTAACCGGAAACTGGGGAACTCCCGCCACGTGGGAATCGTCGTCTGACAACAGCACGTGGATCACCGCGACATTATCGCCGACGGCGGCGGCCAATACGATCACGGTGAGCAGCCCGGATACCGTGACGGTCGCGGCAGATGTTACGGCTGATCAGGTCACAGTTGCGAACGGCGGAACTCTGGCGGTCAATAGCGGTGTAACTTTCACGCTGAACGACGGGTTTGGGATCGACCTTTCGCTCGACGGAGTGCTTACCGGGGCCTCTTCGACTGCCGTCGTCGCGGGAGGTGGTTCGATCGCGGTCAACAACACGGGAATTCTAGCCGGAATCGGGACGGTCCTCAATCCCGTCACAGTCGCCAGCGGCGGCAAGATCTCTCCCGGACTTAGTCCAGGAATTCTCAATATCGGCGATTCGACTAACACGAGGAGCGTAACGTTTGCGAGCGGTTCAAGATTTGTGGCCGAGATCGGCGGCCCATCAGCGGGAAACGCGTCGAACAATTACGACCAGCTCAATGTTTACGGCGCAGTTAACCTGGGAAACGTGATACTCGACGTTTCCGCGTACAACGGTTTTACCCCAAGTGGCGGAGAGAGCTATACCATCATTAACAAGAACACGGCCGGAGCCGTAAGCGGCCTGTTTGCCGGATTCGCTGAGGGAGACATTATATCGACAAACTTCCTGGGTTCGTTCATGACCGGGAAGATCAGCTATGTGGGCGGCGACGGTAATGATGTGGTAATTTTGGTTACCGCACCGCCCCCGCACACTGTTATATTCGACGGGAACGGCAGCACTGGCGGCTCGATGAGCAACCAGACCACCAACATACCGACAAACCTTACAGCCAACGCCTTCATTCGGGCCGGTTATGTATTTGATCACTGGAACACCGCTGCCGACGACTCCGGCACGCAGTATCCTGACGGCACGTTGTATCCTTTCAGCGCTGATATCACGCTTTATGCTCAGTGGACGGGGATTCCGGTCATCTCGGCGTCGGGTGCGCTCGGCTTTGGGAACCAGAACATCAATACGACGAGCTCGACGCAGAACGTGACAATCACAAACACCGGCGGAGCCGACCTGAGTGTGACGGACATCTCGATCATAGGGAGCGACTCGACGCAGTTTGGAATATCGAGCCAACCCGGGACGCCGTTTACGATCACACCCGGCAACAACGCGATCGTCCAGATCGTATTTTCTCCGACGACGGCCGGCTCGAAATCGGCGAGTGTCTCGATCACGAGCGACGGCGGCCCGGCATCCGTGAGTCTGACCGGCACGGGCGTTATACCGCCGAGTATCAGCGGCGCGGCAACGACCGCAGCCTTTGCGACGACTTACGGAACAGCTTCGGCGGCCCAGAATTTTCCAGTCTCGGGATCGAACCTGACGGCGGATATTACCGCAACTGCACCGGCCGGATTTGAGGTTTCCAATGGTGGTGCGTTTGGAACGACGACAACATTTACAAATGGCGGCGGCTCGGCAAGCGGCACGCTGAGCATCAGGCTGAAAGCTAATGCCCCAGTTGCTGGCTCGTACAATTCGCAAAACATTGTACTCTCGAGCACCGGTGCGTCCAACGTCAACATCACGACGGCGGCGAGCGGTAATGTGGTAAGCCCGGCGAGCGTTACGGTAACGGCATCGAGTCCGACGGTCACCTATGGTGATGCGGTTCCGGCCATAACGGCTAGCTACGGCGCATTCCAAAATGGCGAGAATTCGTCAGTTGTAACGACGCTGCCGACGTGTGGAACGGCTTATACACCAACTAGTAACGCCGGCACTTCGCCGCTCACAAGCTGTTCGGGTGCGGTTGCCGCCAACTATACATTTAGCTATACCGCGGGAAGTGTCACGATCGGTAAAGCGGCATCAACAACCAATTTTACCACAACGGCGCCGATAACGCTGCCGTATCATGGGACCTACGTTCCCGCGGCTACAAACACCGGCGACGGGACGACCTCGATCCTGGCGGCCACGGCGACCTGCTCGCTGAGCGGCGTCACGATCAGGATGGACGTTTCGAGCGGTACCTGCACCGTCAAAGCTGACACGCCGACAACAACTAACTATTTGGCGAGTTTCGCGACCCAGATCATTACCGCGACAAATGCCACCGCAACAGTAACGTTCAACGCTGCACCGACGCCGACCTATCTCGGCGGCAATTTTACAGCCAGTGCCTCGACAAACAACACGGACGATTCGACGCTTACATACAGCTATGTCAGCGGCCCGTGTGCGTTTGTAAGCGGGGCAACATTCAGCTCGTCCGGTGCGGGCACCTGCATCGTCCAGGCTGACGGCGCCGCATCGACAAACTTTAACGCCGCATCCGCCCAACAGAGCGTGACGATCGCGCAAGCGGCCCAAACGATAACGTTCAACTCGCTGACCGACAAGACAATTGGCGGTCCCGATTTCGGCGTCAGTGCGACTTCCGATTCGAGCCTTACAGTGAGTTTTGCGAGCCAGACTCCCAGCGTCTGTACCGTCTCAACCGCTACGGTCCATCTTGTCACGATGGGGACATGCACGATACGCTCTTCGCAGGCTGGAGACTCAAATTACAGTGCTGCAGCGAACGTTGACCGGAGTTTCGCGGTGAACACGCCCCTGACGGATGACTTTGTCATTACTGTTAAGACGGATAACGCCGGCACGTCGACAAGTACACAGTTCACGATCCCGACGACCGGCGGCGGCTACAACTACAACGTCGACTGTGACAACGACGGCACGAACGAGGCGACGGCGCAGACGGGCAACTACACGTGCAGCTACGGAGTGGCGGGCACGTATACGGTTCGTATCAAGGACAATACGGGGTTGATGACCGGATTTCCACGGTTATATTTCAACGATGGCGGAGACAAGCAAAAACTGCTTACAGTTGAACAATGGGGCACCGGTAAATGGACGTCGATGGCAAACGCGTTTTGGGGATGTGGGAATTTGGCAGGACAGGCTTCCGATAGTCCCGATCTCTCGGGCGTGACGGATATGGGCAGGATGTTCGAAGGCGCCAGTTTGTTCAACCAAAACATCGGTAGCTGGGACACCTCCACGGTGACCACGATGGCTACGATGTTCGACGGCGCCAGTTCTTTCAACCAGAATATCGGCAGTTGGAATACCGCCAATGTGGTCGGTATGGGTTACATGTTCAAAGATACCACCGCGTTCAACCAAGATATTGGAAGTTGGAACACAGGCAACGTGGTAGATATGACAGCTATGTTCCAAGATGCCGCTTCGTTTAATCAGAATATCGGAGCTTGGGACACTTCGCATGTAACCGCCATGTCAGGGATGTTCGCCGGAGCCAGTTCATTCAACCAAAATATTGGAAATTGGAACACTGCCAACGTGGTCAATTTCGGTTACATGTTCTCAGGTGCCAGTTCCTTCAACCAGAATATCGGCGGTTGGAATACCTCCCACGCGACCGATTTGGACGATATGTTCAAGTTAGCCATTTCATTCAACCAGAATATCGGAAGTTGGAACACGGCCAGCGTATCGTCTATGAACGCGATGTTCGCCGGAGCCAGCGCGTTTAACCAAAATATCGGAAATTGGAACACCGCGAACGTAACCGATATGGGAGCAATGTTTTCTTCAGCGTTTGCGTTCAACCAGAACATCGGGAGTTGGAACGTCACTGCACTGATCAACGCGGACGGAATGTTCAATGGCGTGACCCTTTCGACGGCGAATTATGATGCGCTCCTCAATGGCTGGGACTCGCAAGTCCTGAAACCCGGCGTAACCTTCAGCGGCGGAAACAGCACATACTGCGCGGGCTTGGCAGCTCGCGGCAACATTACGTCATCCGATGGATGGACTATCACCGACGGCGGAATTGATAGTGCTTGTACAGCCGGCACAGGTCGCATTAAGGTCTGCAAAATCACCGCCGACCCTGTAAATTTACCGATCGGAACGGCATTCACTTTTACCATTTCGGGCCTCGCCGGGCCGCTGCCGGGCACAGGTACAACCGTACAGTTCGATGTTCTGGCCGGGCCCGCCAGCCAAGGCGGTTTTTGTGCCTTCGCACCTGGTACATGGATTGTCGGAGAGCCTCTATTTATTGGCGAGAACGGCATCTCGGGGACTAATTCGACGACACTTCCGCTTGGACCAGCAGCTACACAGGCGGCCTTACGCGTTTCCGTCATCAACTCGACCTCGCAATTCCTAAGCGCACCAGTATCGGGTTTTGGTTTCAGCATCTCGTCGAACCCTGAATTTATCGCTCCGAACGCGGGATATAAAGGCGTCGCGGCCATTACGGCGCTAGACAGCGTGGCGGAGATCGACTTTACGGACTTTGTATATCGACCCGCTATCCTAAAACTGTGCAAAACGAGTACAACGATTGCCGTGGGAACGCCGTTTTCGTTCAATATTGCCCCGGTGGACCCGACCAGCACGTTTCCGTATTCGACAGCCCCCAAAACAGTTCCGGTTGGTTCCTGCAGTTTTCTGAATGGGCCGTTTCCGTCCGATCCTGCGTTTCCCGGCATCGGTTTGTTTAACTTGGGTACCGCGGTGACGGTGACCGAAAATAGCGCAGCAGGAACGACTCTTTCCGCGATAACGTCACCGACCGTCACGGGTATGACGCCTGATGTCTTGATTGTTGACCTGCTAAATCGGCGGGGAACGATCACCTTAAACCATGACCTGCTTGTGAATAGCGGCATCAGCGAAATTTCATTTGCCAACAGCGTCACGGCACCAGTTCCGGATCTCACCGCAGCGTTCACTGACGGCGTGACACAGGTTAACGCAGGTTCGAATACGACATACACTGCGACACTTACAAACAACGGGCCCTCGGCCGCCGACGGTACGACGATCAGCAGCCCGCCGGCCGCGGGGATAGTCAAGACGGGGATAGGGGTGTGCGTGTCTGCCAACGGCGCGGTATGTCCGGCCGTTGGAGCAGGAGCAGGACAGCTCAATATTGCGAACCTCGAAACCGGTACTGTGATCGTTCCGACACTACCAGCAAGCGGATCGATAACCTTCACCATAACTGTGAATGTAACCGCGACAAGCGGAACGGTGACAAACATCTTTTCGGCAGCGGTGCCGGCAGGAAGCCTGAATCCGAACCTGACGAACAATGCGGCATCGGACACAGACGATGTCACGCCGGTATCAGACCTCGCGGTGACCAAGACGGACGGTGTCGCGTCTGTGAGTCCGGGTTCGAATACGACGTACACCGTGACGCTTGCAAACTATGGCCCATCGTCAGCTGACGGATCGACGATCGGGGATGCCGCTGTTGCGGGTCTTACGAAATCTGCGATCGGTGTCTGCACGGCCACAGGAGGAGCTGTGTGCCCCGCGAGTGGACAATTCACGATCGCAAACCTTGAAGCAGGTACGGTTGTTGTTCCAACATTGCCAGCGGGCGGATCGATAAGTTTTTCGATCACTGCCAATGTGACGGCGACGGGCGGGACGTTGACGAACACATTCACTTCGGCGGTACCGTCAGGCACCCTGGATTACAATCTTAGTAACAATACCTCATCGGATACGGACACTGTAACACCGGTGGTAAGTCTTGCGATCACCAAAACGGATGGTTTGACGAGCGTTATCCCTGGCCAGACTGTCCTCTACACCATCACTGTTACAAATAGCGGGCCTAATGATCTGGTTGGCGGTAAAGTTGTTGATAACTTTCCGGCTTCCGTGGTCCCGGGAAGTTGGTATTGCTCGGCTCCAGGCTACGATGTATGTTCGACATCCCCATTCGGTTCCGGCGATCTAAATGAGACTGTTACCATCGCCGCAGGTACCTCGATTTACTACCAGGTAAACGCCACGGTCGTCGCGTCGCCGGCAAATCCTATTGTCAACACAGCTACGGTAACCCTGCCGGCGGGACCGGTCGACAACGATCTAACCAACAATTCTGCCACGGATTCGGATGCCATTGACACAACGAATGACTTTATCCTCACCGTTAAAACTGATAATCCGGGTACGTCCTCCAGCACGCAGTTCACGATCCCTACGACCGGCAGCGGCTATAACTACAACGTCGACTGCAACAACGACGGCACAAACGAGGCGACGGCGCAGTCGGGTGACTATACCTGCAGTTACGGGGCGGCCGGCACATATACCGTCCGTATCAAGGACAACACCGGAGCAAAGACAGGATTCCCACGAATCTACTTTAACGGCGGCGGCGATCGCCTGAAACTACTTACCATCGATCAGTGGGGCACGGGCAAATGGACGTCGATGGCAAATGCGTTTTTCGGCTGCGCGAATCTGGCCGGACAGGCATCCGACAGCCCTGATCTCACGGCCGTGACGGATATGTCCCAAATGTTTCTTAACGCTAGTTCATTTAATCAGAACATCGGAACCTGGAACACGTCGAGCGTGACCAATATGGCGACAATGTTCGACGGAGCCAGTTCGTTCAATCAAAACATCGGAAGTTGGAACACCGCCAATGTGGTGGGTATGAGCTACATGTTCAAAGATGCGACCGCGTTCAACCAGGATATTGGAAGTTGGAACACAGGCAGCGTGCTAGATACGAGCGCTATGTTCCAGAACGCCGCTTCGTTTAATCAGAATATCGGAGCGTGGGACACTTCTCGCGTAATCAACATGATAGGGACGTTTGCGGGAGCGAGTTCGTTTAACCAAAATATCGGAAACTGGAACACTGGAAACGTGGCCAATTTCGCTTACATGTTCTCAGGTGCCAGTTCCTTCAACCAGAATATCGGCGGTTGGAATACCTCCAAGGCGACCAATTTGGACCGTATGTTTACGTTCGCCATTTCATTCAACCAGAACATCGGAATTTGGAACACAGCCAACGTAACCTCTATGAATTTTACGTTCGCCGCAGCCACTTCGTTCAACCAGAACATAGGAAGTTGGAACACAGGCAACGTAACCAATATGGGAGCAATGTTTGCAGACGCAAAGGCCTTCAACCAAAACATCTCAGGCTGGGACACTTCCAAGGTAGTCAGTATGGATTTCATGTTTCAGGGGGCTTCCGCATTCAACCAAAATATCGGGAGTTGGAATGTCACTGCACTGACCAATGCGGGCAATATGTTCGACGGTGTAACCCTTTCAACAGCGAATTACGACGCTCTTCTCAACGGCTGGGACCCCCAAGTCCTGAAACCCGGCGTTACTTTCAGCGGCGGCAGCAGCAAATACTGCTCCGGTGCAGCAGCCCGCAGCAACATGATCTCGTCGGATGCGTGGGTCATTAGCGATGGCGGTATTGAAGCTGCATGCTCACCTCCGACGGCCACCTCCATCAACCCATCATCCGGCACAACTTTGGGTGGTACGAGTGTAACTATAACTGGAGCGGCCTTTACCGGAGCGACGGCTGTAACGATCGGGGGACTTGCGGCAACAAGTGTCATTGTTGTAAACGATTCGACGATCACCGCCATCACGCCCGCGGATTCCGCGGGACCGGCGAGCGTAGTGGTCTCCACGCCTAACGGCTCGAATTCCGTCAATTCACTGTTTACCTACGTCACCCCGACGATCACGGCAGCGACAGCGACAGCGGCCTTTACCACGACATACGGCACGGCTTCGGCGGCACAGAATTTCCCGGTTTCGGGGTCAAACCTGACGGCGGATATTACCGCGACGGCTCCGGCCGGATTTGAGGTTTCCAATGGTGGTGCGTTTGGGCCAACGACAACATTTACGCAGAGCGGCGGTTCGGCAAGCGGAACCTTGCGGATCCGGTTAAGGGCGGACGCTCCGGTTGCCGGATCGTACAATTCGCAAAACATCGTCCTGTCCAGCACGGGTGCGTCGCCGGTCAATATAACGACGGCGGCGAGCGGCAACGCGGCCAGCCCAGCGTCGGTTACGGTTACAGCCTCGAGCCCCACGGTCACTTATAGCGATCCTGTGCCGACGATCACTGCGAGCTACAGCGCATTCGAGAATGGCGAGAACTCGGGCGTCCTGACCACTCTGCCGACATGCTCGACCACTTACACGCCGGCCAGCAATGCCGGTTCTGCTCCTCTCACAAGCTGTTCGGGAGCGGCGGCCGCAAATTACACATTCAGCTACACGCCTGGCAGTGTGACCATTAACCAGGCAGTCGATACTCCGTCTGTAAGCAATTTGGGCCAGACATACACTGGCAGCCCCATCACGATCACGGTCTCGTGCCTGAGCGGCGGAATAGCGACAGCGATAACGCCGTCGACGGCGACCAATGTCGGTTCGACGCCAGTCACCGCAAGCTGTCCGGGCAACACGAACTACAGTGCCACGAGCAATGCAGCGGCTGGCAACCTTACTATCAACCAGGCTCCGGATACGCCGTCGGTAAGCAACTCGGGCCAAATCTACACGGGCAGCCCGATCACCATTACCGTCTCGTGCCTGAGCGGCGGAACGGCGACCGCGATATCGCCTTCGGCGGCGACCCCCGCCGGTTCCACGCCCGTAACGGCAAGCTGTCCCGGGAACACCAACTACAGTGCTTCTACCAATGCGGCGGCGGGGAACTTTACGATCAACCCGGCAACGCCGACAGCGTCGATAACGAACTCGCCCGTCACGTACAACGGTTCGCCTCAAAACGCGACGGTAGTGTGTCTCGGCGGTGGAACGGCGACGCTCGCGAGCGGTGGATCCGGAACCAATGCGGGATCGTACCCCGCGGCCGTCGATTGTGGAGCGAGCACCAATTACTCGGCGGCGGCGGGACTTGCTGCCGGGAGCTTTGTGATCCAGCAGGCGACACAGACCATTACGTTCAATGCTCTGGGCGCCAAGACGATCGGCGATCCTGACTTTGGTGTCACAGCGTCCGGCGGGGCCTCGGGCAATGCGGTAATGTTTGCAAGCCAGACGCCAAGTGTTTGCACGACAGGTGGCACGAACGGTGCGACGGTCCACCTTCTGACGACGGGAGTCTGCACGATCCGAGCTTCGCAGGCGGGCAATACGAATTACAGCGCAGCAGCCGACGTAGACCGGAGTTTTAATGTAAACGCCGTGATCAACCATACGGTTGCCTTTGACGCCAACGGCGGTACTGGATCGATGGACGTTCAGGTCGCGGGCGTTCCTACCAACCTGACTGCGAATGCCTTTACCCGCACCGGTTATACGTTTGAAAATTGGAACACGATTCCGGCCGGCGGCGGTACGACGTATACCGATCAGGCACAGTATTCTTTCGCCGCGGACGCCACGCTCTACGCACAGTGGGCCGTCGACAACATGCCGCCGGTTATCACATACACGCCGCTTGCATATACGACGTCGAATGCCAATGTGCTTTTATCGGCCAACGTGACCGATAACGTCGCCGTAGCGTCGGTGTCGATCTTCTACTCGGTGAACGGCGGATCATTCACATCGGCGGCGTGCACAGCCGGTGTGCCGCCGGCGTATAACTGTACGCTGCCCGGACAACCAACGGGTACGGCCGTGTCCTATTATGTCTCGGCAACGGATACGGCGGGCAACACCGCGACGAATCCGGGTCCTGGAGCGTCGGCACCAAACCTTTACACGGTTGGTCCCGCAACTATTCCGGGTGGCTTTGGCGTCACCTATTCCAACGTGTCGCTCTCAGACGGATCATCGCTCGGCGGCGATGTGATCGTAACGGGTGTCCTCGAGCTTGGCGGAATAGTGACGACCGGGGCGTTCACGCTTGAGCTTACCTGCTCGGGAACCGTTGCGAATGCCGGCGTCGGCAACTATGTAGTAGGAAACTTCAGGAAGGACTTCTGTTCGACCGGCACGTTTATGTTCCCGGTCGGTACCGTTCCGGACGGAGCCCGGCATGGAATGCGGGCTGCGGCTCCTCAGTTTGAGCTGGAGTATTCGCCCGCAACTGTGCTGATATACGGGGGAGCTTTGCCGGCGAGCTTAACGATAAGCGTAACGGACTCGGTTTTGCCCGGGCTGAATGCGGGCAAATCGGTCACGCGTTATTGGACCTTGACACAAGGCGGCGGGCCGATCAGTGCGGACCTGACATTTAGGTATCTAGATCAGGACGTAAACGGCGTCGAGTCGGATTACAAGGTGTTTAAGAATGAGGACAACGCGACATCAGAGGTCTCCCCGAGCACTATCGATTCAATCGCGAACCAGGCGACCGTAACCGGTGTCACCAGCTTCTCAAAATGGGGAGTTGGGGTCCTGGTGCCGACCTCCGGCGGGGTCTCGGTCAAGGGACGCGTGGTGACCGCCGCCGGCCGTGCCATCCCGCGGGCACTGGTCAGCGTCAGCGGTCCGGGCCTGGCCGAACCCACGGCAGTGATGACCGGTCCTGGCGGCTATTACCATCTGGAGGGCCTTGATGCCGGTCGAACGTATGTCATCACGGTCAACGCCAAACGGTACCGCTTTGCGGTTCCGACACGCATAATCAGCCTCGGCGATAACCTGACGGGCATCGATTTTGTGGCGTCGCCGTGATGCGAGGCCATGTTCCTCGCGAGGTCGCCCGGAGTAAAGCTTATTCGCGTGATTTTTTGGCGGCGATCGCTCCAGAAAGTCGTTTGTTTGAAGTCAGTGCCTCAGAGACGTTTCAGGGCCGTTTTCTGCCCGCTTAAGTATGCAGGCAGACATTCTCGTTGCGGATTCGAAACGAAAATCAGAAGGTTCGGGTTTGTGTCATATTAATTTCGAAGTTCAAGCTAACGTCTCCGCGAAACTCGGGAAAAGGAATATTGGGAAAGCTGGAATTGCGGGACACGTTTACACGAGCTCGATCCATCGCGTTAGGATTTTGACAATTCGCTAATTATAACTATAATTTGGAAGTTAGCGCTCAATTCGAAGCAGTCAGGGACATTTGTTAGATTTCACTTCCGGTCAGAGAAGTCGTCTCTCATATCGAGGATCCAGAACAACATTCAAGGAGTATTTTTTCATGCCAAGTAGATCCAAATCATCTCGTATCTTTAAGCGTTTAGGCCTTTTCACGATCCTCGCGGTGGCCGCTTTGTACATTACCGCCATCGGCGTCGGCGCCCAGAGTGACTCAATTGTTAGTTCGATTCAGTCGTACTTTGGAGAACCGGTCGACACACCCCCTCCGACCGTGCGAAATATTTCACTGTCGTCCGGGGACGTTACAACACTGAACGAGCGTACCAGCTCACCGGACTCGCCATCGGTGGTTGGTGGCGCTGTAACCGTTCTGCCAAACAACGGATCAACGTCTGTTAATGCACGAGCACCTTCAACTTCGTATGCTTCGTCGAGGGCGGTTTATCTGATAACGCCGGCCGAGATGGCGGCGTCCGGCTATCCCAACGGAATGGTTCCAACGAGCCTCGGTTGGAACTATCTGGTTGGACCCACAATTTCTGGTGCCGCGACATTAAAAATATATTTGCAAAACACCTCTGATAGTACGTATCTGAAAGGTACAAGCTTTGCAACAGCCATATCCGGAATGACCACCGCCCATAATGCCAGCACTACAATTCCGGCAGTTGATGGTGCGTTCGACATTGCTTTTACCGGCGGCACTCCGTTCACTTACACGGGAGGGGGTCTTTATGTTGCTTATGACTGGGGGCCCTACGGGGGAAGTCTTTCACCCTCAACGACCACGTCCTGTACCAATACTTTGGCTAGCGGGCTGGCAGGTGCCAACTCGAATGTGGATGGACTGGCAGCCAGTAGCTTTCGACCCGAGACCCGTTTATCGATCCAGAATGATTCTACGGTTAGCAATATATATGCTTTGGGCGAATTGCCCCTAGGCCGCGTACCGCCTCAGGCAATCCGGGCCCTAATTACGAATAACGGTGCAACTACGAGGACCAACCTTTCGGTAACACTCACTATCACGGGTGCGGATACCTTTACAAACACTCAGGTTATTCCGACCCTCGCGGGCAATGGTACGCGCGTAGTTGTTACATTTGCTGGCTTTACACCCAGTAAGGTCGGGACGGACACCATAACCGTTTCGATAACCGCTGACGATGTGTCGGCTAACAATACTCTCAGCAGGCCCTTGAAGGTCACTCCAAATAGTTACACATACAAGACGCCCGGATCGGTCGCTAGCGGCGGTGTGGGACTCAACGGAGGAACGGGGGCATTTGTTAACAAGTTTACTACGTCAGTGGCTACATTTGTCACGGACGTTAAGCTCGAGTTTACAGCCACGTCTACATCGACGTACCGGGTAGCGATATACGGCGATGCGGGTGGCTCACCCTCGACGACACCGCTCTATGTTGATGCGGTGGACAGGACAATAACTGTTGCGGGACCGGTTACGATCACGCTTCCGACACCGGTGGCGGTAGGTCCGGGCAACTTCTATGCCGGAATTCAGCAAACGAACGGGATCAATCCGAATCTTAGCTACGACAACGAGGATCCCATCCGCTCGGGTTCGTTCTACATAGCAGCTCCATTGCCGGTAACCGCTTGGAGTGACTTTGCATTGGACAATACCGCGTTTAAGCTCAATATCGGCGTCAACCTGCTAACGAAGTCGATCGCCGATTTTGATGGCGACGGTAAGACTGACCTTGGCGTTTATCGTCCGTCAGAGGGTAACTGGTATCTCAACCGCTCGACCGCGGGCTTGACGATCGTCCATTGGGGCGGTGCGGTCGGCGACGTTATCGTGCCGGGCGACTTTGACGGCGACGGTAAGGCTGACTATGCTGTTTGGCGTCCAAACCTAACGATCAACATCGCTGATTTTTATGTCCTGAACAGCAGCACGTTCGCCCTTACAGGCTTTGCTTTTGGCATTCCCGGCGATACACCGCTCGTAGGTGACTATGACGGTGACGGCAAGGCGGACCTTGCCTGCTTCCGGCCATCGACGACCGAGTGGTACGTTTGGAAGAGTTCCGCACCGACGCAAGCGGATACATTCCAGTTCGGATTAGCTGGTGATGTCGCCATCGGTGGCGTGGATTTTAACGGAGATGGCAAAACTGATCTGGCCGTGTACCGGCCGAGCGATCGATTCTGGTACTGGAACAATGCTACGGGAACGCCTTCGCAAAACTTTGGAGCTGTCCGGTGGGGTGACGCGACGGACATTAAGGTCCCGGGGGATTACGACGGTGACGGCAAGACAGATGTTGCGGTCTTCCGTCCATCGGATGGTGTGTGGTATATCCTGAGGAGTTCTGACGCGGGCATGACCTTTACCCAGTTCGGACTTATTGGCGATATACCGGTCCCGGGAGACTACGATGGAGATGGCAAGACCGATATCGCCGTCTATCGTCCTTCGACCGGCGTCTGGTACATCAACCGCTCGACATCCGGCTTTATCGCCCAAGCGTTCGGCATAAGTACCGATACACCGGTCCCGGCGGCGTACCATCCATAACGTCTAATTCAGACGGCGGGAGGCCGAGAAAAGGCCTCCTGTTTTTTCCACAGGTGTTCCATTCTGTTCCATTTCGGAACAAATGGAGCACCTTTTTTGACGTTACTTGTAGTTTCGAAAACCGCCCGTGTATTTTGAGGACAAACGTCACCAACTTGATCGCGGCCGTACCCATCGATCCGATGACGGTTTTATTAATGCGTTTCCCAAAAGAACACCGGATCCGCCCGCAATTCTCTCTCCGCTGGTCGAATATTCGTCGAGATCAATTTTAAGATTAAGTATCTTCATTATTTGCAGATATGTATAGCAGGACGATCGCGGTTTTGTGCTATCCTCTCGTTGCTACCCATAGAATTTTTCCGAAATGAGAGGAATCAGTGCCCATCCGAGAAACAATATTCTTTGATTTCGCGGACTTGCGGCAATAAACGGGCTTGTATCTTGAGGATGATTCGGCGTGTCGTTCCGGCGGTACTTTTATTCGACTAAATTGAAGCTTTGACGGAGTAAAGATGTTAAATAGAAAATCTATTTTGAAACCTAGACCCATCGTTTTGGTGGGTATTGTCGTGTGTTTGACCGTGGCCGGATTTGCCGGCTGGGGACAGATCAGCCATTTAGGCGGGCGGATGGCCGGGATCATTTCCGGAGAGCCGGAACGTGAGTCATCTGAGGTCAGTGAGCTAAGAGAGGCAGACGGTCCAGACGGACGAGCGAATTGGTTTATGTACCAACGTATGTATCCGTTCGGTAAGGTGCCTGATGGAGCCCGCCGGCGTGCTTTTGACGAAGTCGCTGCCAGGGGACAAGGTTTTCGGCCCTCAATTGGCGGTGCTGCGTGGACCGCGGTCGGTCCTATGCCGACAGCCGGAGCCGGCCCGGGCGGAGCCATTTCGGGCCGTATCAATGAGATAGCAGTCAAGCCGGACGACGCTCAGACCATTCTTGTTGCCGGGTCTACTGGCGGTATTTGGCGTTCGACCGACGGCGGCACAACTTTCACGCCAGTAACGGATTCCTTGGTCGATCTCGCGGTCGGTGCGATCGCCTTTGCTCCGAGTAACAATAGCATCGTTTACGCCGGCTTGGGAGATACAGACAACGGGTACTTTGGGACGGGCGTTCTGAAGTCGACCGATGCCGGAGCTACGTGGACACGGGTAAGCGATGCATCGATCCCTGCCCAGATCCGGGCGACTAGTATTAAGGTAGATCCGGCGGACCCCAACAAGGTATATCTTGCAGTATCGCAGTTTCTTGATTCTGCCCTGTGTAGCTCGGAATCCGACCGACGGAATTGCGGCGTAAATGCGGGTGTATATATTTCGACGAATGGCGGCGTGGCCTGGACAAGAACTCTGCCGGGAACCGCCCGGTCCCTGGCTATTCATCCGACCAATCCGTTGATCATATACGCGACGGTGAACTTTGGAGCTGACGCTATGGCTCCGCGGGGACTGTACAAGTCAACCGACGGCGGATCGACCTGGAACATTGCGTTGGCCTCGCCATATACCTCGGCCGCGGACTCGACCACAGAATTCCTGGTGGCGGTGACCCCTGCGGCAGCTGATCGTGTATACACCTATTTTGCTGGAGGGAGTCCAGCACAGTTGCAGGTTCAAATGAGTGCCGACGCCGGGGCCACTTGGACGACGCGCCCCCCGGTTGTTAATACCGCGGCCGGACTCGATCCGGGACAGGTTGGCTACGACTCTTACCTGAGAGCCAGTCCGTTCAATGCGGACACGATCTGGGTCGGATGCCGGGACTTCTTCAAGAGCGGCGATGCGGGATTAACCTTTTCAAACCAAAATGGCGCATTCCAGCCGCCTTATCCTAACGGAGCTTACACGGAAAGCCAGCAGAAGATTCATTCGGATCAACAGGCGTTCGCATTTCTGCCCGGCTCGGACACGACGTTTTTCGCAGGCAATGACGGCGGCATTTTTAGGACCACGGATGGCGGAGCAACCTTTACTTCGCTAAACGCAACTCTCTCACTGACACAATTTATCGGCCTTGCTATTCACCCGACCAACGGTGGTTTGACTTACGCCGGAGCACAGGACAACGGATCGCAGCGCCGAACGGTTGGGACTAGTGGCTGGGTCGAATTCACGGCGACCGGCGATGGAGGTAAAGTTGCGATCAACCCGCCAAATCCTACGATCGTTTACTTGAGTGGACCTTCTGGGGCCATTACTAGGAATACGGAAACCGGTACTCTTGCCACCGCTGTCGAAATTGCTACTGCGGCATCTTACGGGGAGGCAGGCAATCCGCGAATTCAGTTCTACGCTCCGCTCGTTACTAACGGGGTCGATTCGAACCTCTATACTGCAACATGGAAGCTTTTCACCTGCTCGGACTGCTCCACATCAGCGGGTATGGGAACTTGGACCCAAACGAGCGCAACTGACTTGACGAGCGGAGGAACCGATAGTGTTACTACGATCGCTGTCGCGAAAAGCAATAACCAGGTGATCTACACCGGATCTAGGGATGGGAGAGCAATGCGGAGCCAGGATGGCGGTGCGACGTGGACTAACATCACCGCCGGACTGCCCAATCGGTCTATCACAAATGTATCCGTAAGCATTACTGACCCGGCCTTGGTCTATCTGACTGTCTCCGGTTATGGAAGCGGTCATGTCTGGAAATCTGTCGACAGCGGGACTACTTGGACGAACTCCAGCACCGGTCTACCTGATATTCCGACCACTGCATCTCTGATCGATCCGACGACACCGGCGACGGTATATGCGGGGACGGACCTTGGTGTTTTCCGTTCAACCGATGGCGGTGGAAACTGGTCAGTCTTTAACACCGGTTTGCCACCTGTACCTGTAACTGAGTTCAGTGCCCAGGCAACCGGAAAGATCCAGATCTCCACGTACGGACGCGGAGTCTATGAATTAGGTGCGTCGGCTCCCAACACCCGCAAGCCGATCGTCGATTTTGATGGCGACGGTAAGTCTGATCTTGGCGTTTATCGTCCGTCAGAGGGTAACTGGTATCTCAACCGCTCGACCGCGGGCTTGACGATCGTCCATTGGGGCGGTGCGGTCGGCGACGTTATCGTGCCGGGCGACTTTGACGGCGACGGTAAG
>JBBRSH010000036.1:0-33914 GCA_038245555.1 Pyrinomonadales bacterium
GACGGCTTTGGCTCTTTCATCGGCTTTTGAAATATACATTCCGTAGGCGACGATGACGCCGGTCAGGAGCACCCCCGCGCCGACCAGAAACCAGCCGACATACGGAATATCGGCACGCAGCGCAAGCGACATTTTGGAATTGCCCAGGAAAACGGAAGCCGTGTAGGTTCCGAAAGTGCCGAGCGAAAAAACGCTGAATTTGCTGATCGTGGCAAAAACGGCTAGAGCGAAGACGCTTGTACAGATCGCCATCCTTTGAACCTGAACTCCGTCCTTTAATAAATAAAGCACGGCAACGGCAAAACAAACCAGCGAAATACCGTAGCTCAAAGATGCGATGCCGACGTGGATCGGCCGCCAATAAGAATCAAGCACCGGCGGCAGGTCGATCAGTTCGCTGCCAATAAAACGGGCCAGGACGAGGATGATCGCCGCAAGCGGCAGTGACAGAGCGGCAACAATGCGAAACTGTTTTCGCCGCATCACGAGCAGCGTCGTGATGCCGGCACCAAAGGCGAACGCCAGGCTTAAGTCGTAGAGATTCGCGAACGGAACATATCTGAAGATCCACGGCATCTCCGCGACAGGTGAGCCGGGAGCGTGGAAAATAGCGTATTCACGATCGTACGCAGCCGCCCATCGGATCAGCCAACTCGAAAGATTAAAGAAAACTCCGAGCGCCGCCGTCCACATGCCCAACCTTTCCGCAAGCCTGAACGGCGCATAAAGGTTTGTCAGATGAAACACCGCGGCAACGAGATACGATGCCAGTGCCAGCATCATCAGAGCGCCGTCTGAGATAAAATGGTCACCGCCGGCGTTGACGCGGACCAACAATAGGAGAAGTGCGCCTCCGATGGCCAAAACTGCGGGAATAAAAGACCGCCACGACGACATCATTGCCGCTTTCGCTTCTTTATCTGCGGTCATCACCATCGGCGGTTGCAAAACTTGCTGACTCATATTAATTTGACTCCAAACTATTTATAAAACGCGTGAACTTCTCGTCGAACGCGTTCATGCTGCGGTTGGTATTTCCGCCGAAAATAACATTATTTGCTCCGTGCTCATTGCCTTCGATGGCCGCCCAAACACGTTGATGAGAAAAGAAGAATACTGAAACAAGAGTCAGGAACAGCAGTACGAAGCCGATATAAACGACATTCGATCCCGGGTCATGTTGTACCGAAAGGACATGGCTGTCGGAGACTTTTTCGAAATCCGTCAACTGAAATGTGTACCCACCGACCGGTTTTCCAGCAACCGGCATGTTCGCCATTTGCGGGCCAAAAGCGTATGCGGTCTGAGACGCAGTACCCGGCTCAGTTATTTTCAGTACCGCGGCGGGATTTGGGTAGTCCGATGTATTCTCATCCTTGTCCTCTTCACCGATTCGAAAGTTGCCTCGAAATTCGCTGAAATCGACCTTCGCCCCGGAGCCCAATACCGTCGAGCCGTCACGAGGAATAGTGACTTCTTCGATCACGCCGCCATTCGCCGGCTTTGCCTTAATGGTGACCGTTCGGGCACGGCCAACGGGTATAAAACTCGCTTGAAAAAACCGATAGCCTCGATAATCGAATGGCCGGTTCATCTGCACCATCGCTTCATGAGTTCCTGTTTCGTCGGTGATGTTAAAGCGGGTCATCCAGTCGATCGTATTCTGCGCGGACAATCCACCTTCTCGCTTGATCAGCTTTTGTTGGATATCGGTGCAGGCAACGTCGAATGGCAGCCGTTTTGTTACCTCGCTCGATTTGTCGAGATTGACGACGGTGTCAAACATCAAGTTCGTCGATTGTCCGGGAGCTAACGGCATCTGTCCAGTCGCACCAAATTGGGCCGTCAGAAAGCCGCCTGTAAATATCGTCAGCAGCCCAACATGTACAGCGTACGCTCCAAACCGATTCCATACACCCGATTGGCCGAAAACATAGGTTCGGCCTCCCTTCTCACTGGTCGCGACATTTCGCCATCCCGTGTTCTTCATCCCGTCAGCGATCCGTACCGCGACCTCGTCGGGCAGTCCCGTCATCGCTAATTCGGCAGTCTGCTTTTGTTCGCGGAGCCAACGGACCGGAACTGTCAGATTCGGCTTGGATGCGAACAACCATGTCTTTGGAAATCGATCGATCGAAGCAAGAATGATGTTTAGAGACACCATGCCCAACAGCGCGTTGAAATACCAAGCGTGGTAAATGTCAAAAAATCCGAGTTTGGCATACACCAATCTCTCCGCAGGGGCGAGCTGTACCAGGTACCGATCAAACCCCGCTACGTTTTGCTGCATTATCAGCATTCCCGTCAGGCACGCGAGCCCGAGAAGAACCAGAAGTGTTACGCCAAACCGCACCGAGCAGACCAGCCGCAGAAAGCGCGAAATGATCGATTCGCGGGCTCTGGCCTTATCTGATAGAGTTGGTGCGGTCTTAATGATTTCCTGTTCGATCGTTGACATAGGTATCCTCTTCTCTCTCGCCTTCGCAAGAACCGTGCCTAGGTTTTCGATCGAGACCGCGAAGTTGAGTTCGCGGTAAATCCAGTGTTTATGGCACTAAGGGCCATCGATGATTTTCTACCCGGACATTAAACTGCGGAATATTCCTGCACACTCCGCGTATAATCTCGCGACATTGAAGGCTCACCAATGTGACCTTGGTCACATTATTACCGGACCTGAGTTCCTAAACTTAGACTGAGGCATTTCCCGCACGATGAAGGCGAAAAGCGTTTACACCGACCCTAGATTCTTGATCGGCATAGTTGTCGCCGGTATTTACGCGTTTGGATCGATAAATTTTTCGTCGGCGCCCGTCATAGCCGGCCCCGGACCAGACCCAAAGCCAACACCACGGAAATCCAAATATTCTGAATTTGACCACAGTGCAAACGCCCACAAACTGGAGTGCGGCACGTGCCACAAGTTCCCTTCGGCGAATTGGGACAAGGTGCGGACCGGGCCTGCGGCTTTTCCCGATCAGACTGATTATCCAAAACACGATTCGTGCATGAAATGCCACTTGCAGCAATTCTTCAAGGGCGCAACTCCTGTTATCTGCTCAATTTGTCACACGAATCCGTCACCGCGCGACTCCTCAAGACATCCTTTTCCGAACCCGCGTGAAATATTCGACACGTCGGCGAAAGGCAAGAAAGCCGAGTCGGATTTTGTCGTCGGCTTTCCACACGACAAACATATCGAGATCGTTTCTTCTACCGCGAAACGCTCGGGCGAATTCGTTAACGCATCATTCGTGCGATCGGATCTCCGCCGGGCAGGTGAAGAAAGCTGCTCGGTCTGTCATCAGACAATGGCCCCGCAGGATAAATCGGATGACGAGTATTTTACCAAGCCCCCACCAAAGCTCGGTGACGCATTCTGGCTGAAAAAGGGCACCTTCAAAACCAAACCACTGGGCCACGCGACGTGCTTCACCTGTCATTCCGCGGACACCGGCATATTGCCCGCTCCGCAGACATGCTCGGCGTGTCATCAACTAAAACCCCGTCAGCCTGCTGGCGATTTTGACGCAAGAATGGCGGCCCCCATGATTGCAGATAACAAAGTAATGACAGATGCGTGGAGGCTGCGCCAGTCCGCCGGTGCTTTCAGGCATGAATTTTTTGCACATACGGAACTTAGCTGCGCGACGTGTCACAACGTCATGAAGATGAACACCGCCGACTCGCTTACACGAAAAGTAGGCGTTTCGTCCTGTGCGACATGCCACGCAACGCCAACGTCCGATGACGGCGGAGCTCTCAATTACGAGGTCGATATGCGTAAGTCGAACGCGGCTTTTCAATGCGTTAAATGCCACATCAGCTTTGGCAAATTACCCGTGCCCGAATCTCATACACAAGCGATAGCGAACGCGGCGGTGATCAAACCAGGGGCTAAATAAGGATGGTTAAGATGCAGACGAAAGTGAGGACAGGTACACGGCGGTTAAAAATTGCCGTATTAGTATTTGCCTGTCTTGCCTTCGGATATGCCATTACCGTTTTCTCAAAGGACACGTCCGCCGAAGAACCGGATGCGGAACCGACCGCCGAATTTTCTGAGCCGATAGAAATTGGTGACCCACAGGGTTTTTCAAAGTTTGAGCATAGTAATCCGATGCATACGCGGCTTCCGTGCCTGCTCTGCCACGTACGGACTGAGGGCACGACGAAACTAAAGCTTCCCGGCCATATGCCTTGTGCGGGCTGCCACGTCCCGCAGTTCGCCGAAAATAGCGGGCCGATCTGCACCATTTGTCATACTGCGACAGGCGTCGTAAAGTCCTTTCCAGCGTTAAAAAGCTTTAATGTTCAGTTTAACCACGCCGCGCATGTTCGCCAGACAAATTGCGCGACTTGTCACAAGACATCACAACGCGGCGTAGCATTTTCTGTACCCACAAGGGCGAACGCTCACGTGACCTGTTTTCAATGTCACGGCCCGAGGACCGAGGTCGGCGAGAAAAATATCGGCTCCTGTGCCGAGTGTCATCAGCCCGGTCGTCCGGTCCGTGCTTCGGAGTGGGCCAAAGCATTTACCGTCAACTTCAACCATCAGGAGCATATCCGCCGTGGAAATATGAACTGCGCGACATGCCACACGGTTCGGCCCGGTATGGTTCGCGGCAAGCAGGTCTCGGCTCCGCTCGCCTCAATGCATTTTGCTCCGGCGGGAACCCTAAGCTGCGGAGCTTGCCACAATAACAAAAGAGCCTTTGGGCCCGGAGATTTTGCCAACTGCAAACGTTGTCACGAAGGAAAGACATTTAAGTTTTAGAACGTTTTACTGCGTAGTTTTTCACAGTGATTGCGAAGAACGGCGGGCGACTATGGACGGTCAAATCGCGTCTTTATCAGCAAATTTAGTGTTTCGACATTCATAACGTTCTTGGCACAGATGTTGCAGACAGCAATAGCGTGAGCCCACGGGATCTGGTTCCCAAACGGTTCAAAAGTTTAGGTTATTAGGAGAAAAACATGAGAACCAACCGAATTAAATTAGCAGCTATCATATTTTTTGCGATCCCATTGCTTTTGCTGGCCGTGTTCAAAACAACACCGGTCAAAGTTCACGCGTACAGCGCCGGTGACCCGGCAGCCGATTACAAAGCAAAATGCGCGGCTTGCCATACGCCGACGGCAAGCAAGTTTTTCGATCCGGCAAAAACGGAGGCAGAACATGTGCAGGCCATCCTGAAGGGCAAAAAAGGTGAAAAGCCGCCCTACATGCCCGGCTTCGAAGCAAAAGGCATGACGGAGGATGACGCTAAAGCCTTGGCGGCTTACATGAAAACGTTAAAGCCGGCCGGAAATTGAAATTTTACATCGGTCCCCCCGCCGATGCTGCCTTGGCCGTCACGCTGATCCGAAAGACTCCAAATGGGTCTGGATCAATAGCTGGCGGCCTCGGCCTATTTAGTTTCCGAAGGGCATGGTAAGAGGTAACAGGTAACCGATATGAATGACGAGAATGAGATAAAGGTTGACGAATCCGACGGCGTGCCCGAAAGGCGCGTTGTTCCAGGTTTACTGCGAAACTACATCAGCTTCATCGGTTTTGCCATTGTTGCCACAGCCCTGACAAGCTTTCTTTTGCTCCTGCTCGTCGGACTCGGTTCATCGGATAATCCGTACACGGACCTGATCACATTCATCTTTGTTCCGAGCATACTCGGCTTCGGGATTTTCGTTGTTCTGGTTGGGGCGTTGTGGGAACGGCACCGTCGACGCAATAAGTCGCAGGACGAGATCGCGGCTTATCCGATCCTCGACCTCAACGATCCACGGCGGCGGCGGACTTTGATCGTTTTTATGTGCGTCTCGTTCATGTTTCTCTTCATGACTGCTTTTGGCAGTTATCGGGCGTTTGAATATACCGAGTCCGTTACATTCTGCGGCCAGGCCTGTCATGACGTGATGAAACCCGAATTTATTGCCTACGGTGCCTCGGCCCATGCCAAGATCAAGTGTGTGGAGTGTCACGTCGGCGGCGGCCCCGAAGCATACGTCCGCAGCAAGTTTAACGGCATGCACCAGCTTTACGGCGTCGTTACCGGGCATTTCAACCGGCCGATCAATACGCCCGTCGCCAATATGCGTGAGGCGACCGAGACCTGTCAAAAATGTCACTGGTCCGAGAAATTTTACGGGGATGAGGTCAAGGTATTTAATCATTATAAATTCGACGAAAAAAACTCGCTGAATCAAACTCGTATGCTCATCAAGGTTGGCGGCGGCAGCGCGTCCGGCGGCCAGGTCGGCGGGATCCATTGGCACATGAATGTCGCGAATGAGGTCACGTTTATTTCGAAGGACGAAAAACGGCAGGATATCCCATGGGTCCGGATGAAAGACATGAACGGCCGCGTTGTCGAGTATAAGACAAAGAATGCGGTCATGACGTCCGATGAGATCTCACAAGCTCCAAAACGCAAGATGGACTGCATCGACTGCCACAGCCGTCCCGCCCACATCTACCTGTCGCCAAATCAGGCTGTCGACCAGGCATTCGACGCCGGCCGGCTCGACATCAGGCTGCCGTTCCTAAAGGCCAGGGCCGTTGAGACTCTCGCAAAGCCGTACACCACCAATGACGAGGCGGTGGCAACGATCGCGACGGATATAAACGATTATTATCGAACAAGCTATCCGGAGATCTACGCCTCAAACACGGCATCGGTCACTGGTGCGGTAACCGAGATCCAGCGCCTGTATCAAACATACTTCTTCCCCGAAATGAAGACGGACTGGAAGGCCTCGTACAACAATATCGGCCACTACAACGCCCAAGGCTGTTTCCGCTGCCACGACGGCCAGCACTTCAGCAGCGACGGCAAGGTCATCCGCAATGAATGCAGCATCTGCCACACAACCATCGACCAGACATTCGGCGGCAAAACCATCACCGCCAAAGAAGGCCTGTTTCAACACCCCGTAAATCTCGGTGACAGAAATACCTTCCAATGCGCCGCATGCCACAAAGGCGACCAAACATTCAAGCACCCCCTTAACCTCGGAGACATCTCCCAGTTCCAATGTGCCGAATGCCACAAGTCACCAAACGCCCGATCCGGCCTTTACTAAACGTCAACCTACACAGCCATACAAAAACAGGACGTCCCAAAAGGCGGCCTCTTTTATCTATTAGGCCAAAGGAAAAAAGGACTTGGAACGGGAGGCACAGCCTCCGGCGTTCTTCTTAGGCCAGTTCGGAAACGCAGAACCACTCCGCAGAGCACTGCGGCAAAGTCGCTAAACGATTTAGCACCGCGCCGGCCGGCAGCATCGGAGTAGATATCAAGCGGCATACCGACCCATCGGTCGCTCGCCTGTGGCTTCTCGATACGTACTTCCCAATAGATCAATGAAACCGGCATCTCAATAGAATTCGCAAAGTATAAAGCTGAACGGGAAAGCTATTCTCAAAGACAAGAAACATCTGGATTTGAACGCCAGTAACGATTGGGTGCACGTTGGCAAACATTTCCTATGTGCTCTATCGAACTGTCAAAACGTTCTAATCGAGTATCGTCTATACATGGGAATTATGCGTCTTTTTGTTTTAATGCTCGTGCTTTCGTTTGTTCCGCTGATCTACTCACAATCAGATGGCCTCAAAGACAGTCAACCTCAGGCTGTCGACCCTCTGGTCAAAGACGCTGGAAATAATTTTCAGTCCGACGGTTGCACCATGTGGTTTGACGGGGAATATAAGGGATGCTGCGAAAAACACGATCTGGCCTATTTTAAGAGTAGCGGATGGCGGAGCCGCCTAAAGGCGGATAATGGACTTTTTAAATGCGTAGCCAATTTAGGTCCACCATATTTATGGAGTGCTTCTATCATGTGGATCGGCGTACGGATCTTTGGAAGTTCCTGGTTCCCGATCCACAAGAAAAGAATCCTTAAATAGGATTCAAGAAGCGGTAAATAATCAAATAGCGATCCAGTCGTTTACGATGTGGCATCGGTTGCCTCTCAATCCTCAGCCCGTTTTAACGGGCTTACAGATACGACGCTAAACACGCTTGGCGGTTATGCGATCTTTGCGACAGATACAAGTGCCAACACGGCTGGCTCGTCAAATAACATCAACGTCGCCGAAGTTCCAAACACCGGAGCGATCAAGTCCAGAGCTGATTTTGACGGAGACGGCAGGACCGTCTATCGCTGGTCATCCGGAACATGGTTCCTGCTCAGTTCAACTGAAGATTCTCCGCCCAGGTCTTCGGCGTGAGTATGGACAAACCAATACCCGGCGTATCATCCCTAGGGCGTAGTCAATAAGCTAGTTATTTTTGATGTTTGTCAAAAGAACAATCCGGGACCGTACATAGAATCTGGCGTCGGCTAACTAGTGAAAAGCAAAAATGGTGGAGGTAAGTCGTTATCTAAAAGACTTTAGATAAAAAGAACCGCAATCCGTTGATCGGACTGCGGTTCTTTGGAGGTGACGTTACCGATCGCCGCCGAAGTAGATCCGGAGCGAAGTATACGGTAAATGAGCCGAATAATTCTGAGCAGGATAAAGCTGGTTAATATTTGGCTGACCAGTAATAACGATGAACGCGAACGGATTGGTAAGCGGCGTTTCGCGTTATGAATAATACTGATAACCGAGATTCCAATCCACATGTTTCGTCAACCTGACGGCGAGCCGGACCTCAGGCGTCTGGTACCTGATCGGGTATGACGTGATGAAGTCCTGCGTCCGTGTCGAGACTAGGCTACCCTGTCCCGGGTCATCGTTGTTCATAAAGCTTCCTGTCCATCCCGGACTATCCGATCAAGATGTAAATGAAACGGGAACCAAGACCGCAACTGGTGCGAACTTGGTTCCGGCCACATCTATCGACGGTTAACGGTCAGCGGCTCCGTTACCAAAGTATATCCTAAGTGACGTATACGGGAGATGTGCCCTGTAATTCAAACTCGGGGTTTGAATATCCTTATAGTCATAGTACTGGTAACCTATGTTCCAATCGAGATTCCGCGTCAAGCGTATCACCCCACGTATCTCAGGCGACGTGAACTTTATCGGATATGAATTGATGAAGTTCGAGAGCACGGTCGAGACTCGATTCCCTTGGCCAGTATCGTTATTATAACGATAGGCAGCATATAATCCAACGCGCTTAGTTGGCCTAATCGACACATCGACAAACGTATAGTGGTCACGTATAAAGAACTGGCTAAATCCGTACGTATAAACGTTATTGATCGGCATTAAGACCGGTGTATATGTAGTCAATCGGCGGAATGTGTAACCTGCACTTACTGATACCTCCGAAATCGGATCCCAAGTTACGTTTCCGGCAATGTTGCGGCTCTTGATGTCCGTCCTCACGTCTAAAGTTGACGGAAGCACGAGTTGGACAGAGGGATTTGAATTATCCTTCGAAATGTAGGAAGCGTCGAACGTCACCTTTTTCGCGGTTAACCGAGTCCGCACGCGGTAGTTAGTAAACTTATAATTCTCAAGACGTGTGAAGATGTTATCGGCCGTTCCGTGCTCGACATCCCAGAAAATTGACCAGATTTTGATCGGCTTGATCTTCATTCCGGCAATAACTGTGTTGGTCGTGTTTACTTGTGGTTCGTCAAAAGCATTCGGATTGGTCGTCGACAATGGCGCCAAAAGGTTAAGGTCGTAACCTGTATTTCTCACGCTTCTCCGTGAATACCTCCAGCCTAAATGGGCACTTACCCGATTGTTGAACTGATAATCACCCTCAAGCAAATTTGAAAAGCGGCGGTAAGCGTTAACACGGTACGCCTGAGTACTAGTAAATTGAGCCGATAGCGGATTTCCGGCGGGGTTTCGTCGATCAACCCGCTCTTGGAATGAATTACCGGTGTTCACGGCGAATTGGTCGAACGTGAACGTATTTGAAACGCGAAAATTATGGGTCGCGGCATAGGTAATGCCTAGGTCGCCTCTTGTTTGAGGCCTGTTTGCGTTTCCATTAACCGTAACCGTATCAAGATCGATGAAGTTGTTCGAGAAGTCTCGTCCCGTGGTCGTCTCCAGCATCGTAGATGTTGATCGGGTGGAGGAATAGATCAGCCGGCACGTGAAGTCGAAACGATCGGCGACCGCACGATGTACGAAGAACTGACCGTAATTAGACCGAGCTTTAGTCGGGAATGTACGCGAGAAACTGCTGACGGTCGCAAAGTTTGTTGTATCATTCCCAGGGTTGAAGCTGTTGATCTCAAAGATCGATCTATCCCTGTACCGTCGGGACCCGCCGTTGATGCCCCAGTCAAAACCAAGGACCGTTCCTTCAGCTCCTATGCGGTAATCCGTCGAATTGTTATGAACAGTGCTCAGCGTGGCAAAACTATCTCTAAATGGCTCGATCGTAGTCACAGCCGGCCCATCGTACCTTCCGGATGAAACCCCAAAGTTAAAACGGATAAGGCGGTTTTGCGGTAAGATCGTAAGGTCGTAATCTCCAATCATGTTCCTGGTATTTTGAGTATGTTCCCCAAGGGCATGGTTAGACAGATTGTTAAAATAACTAATACGTCTCACCGTAGAGTTATACTTGTAAATTCCCGTTTTTTCGATACTTACATGAAATAATCCGCTGGGATCCGAGCCCCAACCGGAATTGGTGATCAAAAGAGAGTCAAAGAACTTTCCTTTACCGCTTTCACTCTCCAACAAGATACTTGAGTCGAAACTACGAAAGCCTTGTTTATAATTCAAATCGCTTCTGTACTTATTTTCGTCGCCGTTGAGCCATCTCCAGCGCCAACCAAATTCGGCCGATCCATAGATCTTGTAGCCATCGTAAGTCTTCTCATCCGAGGTCGGGGTCGGGCTGGGAGACTGGGCATTGATCAGCAACGGTGCTGACACGAATATGATCGAAACAACCATCATGAATAAAGTTCCGAAGATTCCGCAACAGCCTTGCGTTATTTTAGTATGTGTTAACATTTCATCCTCCCTTTATTCATTATCGTAAGAATCTATTACTTGAGTTGGATCCGTGAATCGCCGTGTGGCAAACGGAACAGCTCATGTATCTTGTTACTGCCTGGTTGTGGAACGACGGTGCCGACGGTGGCGAATTGTCTGTAATAGAAGTGTGACATTCAAGACAAAGCTGTCGTACAGAGCTACGATTCAGAAGCTTCGGATTAGCCGAGCCATGAGGTGTATGACACGCTGCACAACCCTCGGTCTTTAGAGGGGCATGTTCGAAAACGAATGGTCCTTGCTTATCGCCGTGGCACTTAATACAGGCAGCATCGGCACCAACCGAAAGCTTTGCCTGTTTCGACTCAAAGCCGCCGTGGGCGTTGTGGCAATCGGTACACTTCATTGTACCTTCCAGAACTTTGTGATGAAAAGGTTTGGAGAATTGCGATTTTGTTTCGGTGTGGCAGCTCATACAAAGCTGGGGTTCACTTGCTTTTAGCATTGCCGTTGTTGCCGTTCCAGGGTTCTGCCTTGATGCCCCAGAAACAAAAACCGTTGAGCCGGGCTTTTCGTTAGCTAAAGGGGCGCCGTGTGCGCTGTGGCAGTCGGTGCAGCCGACGTCATTGCGCCAGTGCTCTCCGCGCCTGAAGTTGTCGTGACTTTCCTTGCCCGCATGGCAACCAAGACATGTTTCCGATATTTCCTTTGAATTTTTGCCGGTAAATGTAGTTATTTTAGTCTTATCACCGCCGCCTTCGACGTGAGCCTTTCCGGGCCCGTGGCACGATTCGCAGCCTTGAGCTTTGTCTTTCCAGCTAGGCACCTCTTTTAGTTTCGCGTGTTTGGTGCCGGAAAAGTTCTTAAATTGATTCTCATGACATGCCTTACACGTCTCGCTGCCGACGTAATCGTCCGGGTTAGCATTCGCGATAAGGTCGGGTTCTTTGAATTCATTCGCGGCAGAATCGTCAAACGCTCTTAAAACAGCGCCGGAGATCGACCATCCGAAAATGACCAGAATAAAACTAGTAAATAAAGCGATCTTTATTTTATTTCTTGAAGCCATAGGTTTGCCTCCCAAATGATAGAAACTAGTTAGACTTTTTCTATCCGTGATATAAGGTTATCCGTTATTAACTGCCCGAAATGTGAGCAAGGTCACAAACGGCCAAGAAATAAAAAATGATTTTTGTTGCTTTAGCATTTAGGCCCCTAAGATTTGATCTTTTCCAGTGCATCGGTGTACAGCCGACTCATTATCTCGGCCAATCTGAAGCACACCGGCGGTCGGGCCCGGATGTAATCAAGAAGTTCATCGCGATCGATCAGATCGAATTCGCAGTTGGTGATGGTTCCCATTCCAATGCCAAAAGAGCTGCTCGACAACGTTTCAATTAGACCGTAAATACAGTTCGGCCCCGCAGGACAAGACTGAACCTCGTGTTTCGAACCATCATCGTGAAACACGGCAACGTGTCCGCTGCGATGCACGTATATTTGATCGGGCGGAACGCCGAGAGAAAAGACAACTCTCCCAGGCGAAATTCGCCGAGGTTTCTCGATCAAATCAAGATCAATTCGAAAACGATAATCAAGACCGCTGAGGAGATCGTCCACAGAGATCAGGTCACGGCATAAATGTCCTCGTGGTTGGTGTGGGAGCATTATCAGCAATCCTCCGCTCAGCTTTTAAGAATCTGCTATTTATTAAGGATCAAATAGGACGGTTGTCACATGACGTGGTGACCGGCATCACACTTTGGAGTGTGATGAGTTGCGTGATCCGATAATAGCTCGTAGACGTTTTTGGTCTTGGATGACGAGGCGAGGGCCTTTCACCGTGATGAGTCCGCTCTCGCGGAAGTATTTGATCGCTCGGGTAACCGTCTCGCGAGACGTTCCGATCATTTCCGCCATTTCCTCGTGGGTGTATGAGTTTCGTAGGGTTACACGTCCGTCTATCGTCGTACCCGTCCAACTTAGAAACAGTTTAGCCAACTTACCGGCTACAGAATCCGACAGGCCGAGTGAGCACACCTGTCTGTACGCCGTTTGATAGTTGCGGCTCAATTGACGGGCGGCATTTAAGCACGCTTCCGGGTTAGCTTTGAGATATCGAATAAAGTGAGCGGTATCGACATAGTTTGCCTGGCACAACTCCAGGACCTCAGCGGTCGTTTCATGATCTTCGCCATTGACCGCAGCGCTGAGACCCAAAATGTCTCCCGGCTGTGCGACGTCAAGTATGATGATCTTTCCATTTTCGGAACACGTCGAGAGTTTGGCCTTGCCCTGACAAAGCATGAAAACGCCCGTAGACGGCTGCCCCTCAACAAAAAGGAGTGCGCCTTTGGGATAGACCTTTGTAACTTTGATCGATTCAAACATAAGCAGGCTTTCAGGTGACAGCTGACAGAAGAATCCCTTGGCCTGCAGGCTGCATTCATGACACTTATCACTGATACTAAGATCGCTTGCACATTTCATAAATAAAAAAGTAATGGCTCGACCGCCCGCTTTCTATGTCGTCATGACAGTGAACACTACTTCCTACCTCATTGCTATGCAACTGATATTCCAACGTCGTTCGTTGCTAAACCACCATTAATTGGGGCTAACGCTTCAATGTGCCATCGCTGGACTCGAAAGAAGTTCGTCAAACTTCGCGACGATGCGTGAAATCTCACACTTTAGGTAAGGAAGCGTCACTAGACAGCAATGGAAAGAGGAAAGAGATGTGGTCAAATAAATGCGGTAGGTTCAACCCGCAACCGAAAAATGGACGAGCTCCCGGAATTTCCCCGGCCAATTTCTGCGAATTGCATCAATTTACCTTCCGCTCGCTTTTCAAGGTGTTTTCGGAGCAGACACTGCCAAGCTTCTCTTCAAAAAGTTTCGTTGACACGGTCAGAAAATCGTATGCCGTTACAATACCGACGAGACGATCGTTTTTTAAGACAGGCAGGCAGCCGATGTTTTTCTCGCGCATTAATTCAAGGGCATCGAGGGTTGGGGTTTCCGGTGCGACGGTCACAAGGTTGGTTTTCATTATGTCGCGAACAATAATTGGGGCCGCAGTGACAAATTTTCCGGAAGCAATAAGTTCGATCAGGTCTCGATGCGAAACAATGCCGATCAGTCGTCCTGCGTCGTCCTCGACCGGAACATGCCTAACGTGGCGCCAATGCATTAGGCTCGCAGCGAGATCCAGTACGTCCTCAGGACGCACGGTAAATAGATCGACAGCCATAAACTGTTCGACGGTTTGGTAGTTGTCGATCCATTCAGCTTTCACAGGTATTTGTGCCAACGGCCATTCGTGCATCGGTTCGCCACTCTCCTGCCGGGACTTCATGGCGGCCGTCAATGTCCGCATACGTACGTTCGGTTTGGCACGTTTGTCCATCGCAGCAAGTGAGTCGATCATCCATCCGGCCCCGGTTTTCTCGGTCTCGACTCGCGCCTCAATGACGCCGAGAAGACGTTCAATATCATTCTCATCGACTCCGGCACTGATGAGGCCGCGTTTTGCTCTCGGCAGGAATTCCTCCTGAATAAGTTTGCCCACGCGACGGCTCTTACCGTCAAGCCCATGTATCTGGCCGTTCAGGCCATATCTCGCAACATTGAAAAAATTGTTTTTTACGTCGTCGAACGACATATATTTTGTGATATCGCCAAATTCTTCCGGAAGCTCGGTCATTAGTCCCAGGAAGAATGCGGTGTTGGCCATTTCATCTACCACCGATGGCCCGGCGGGCAAATATCGAGCCTCTATCCGCAACCCGGGATTCCCATCGACGATGCCGTAGCAGGGCCGGTTCCAACGCCAGATCGTGCCGTTATGTAGGCGCCATGCAGCGAGTTGAGGGATACGACCGGTGGCCAGAGCTTCGAGTGAGTTTTCCTCAACCGCCTGAGTAAGCAGAATGCGAAAGCGAATAGCATCCTCTCGCAGGACCTCAATTATAGAATCCTCAACCCACCTATCTCCAAAATTGACTCTGGGCGTTTGATTGCGCTCCTTATGTACAAGCGATCTCGTATCCATCCCATGTTGAAATAAAGCCAACCGCGTTTCGTGCCAGAGACGATGATTGAGCAGGAGGGGCGAATTAACCGCGGATGCTAGAACTGGAGCGGAGATCGCTTGCGCCCAATTGTAATATTTAACAAATTCCTTGGCTCCGACCTGCAGGTGGATCTGAAAGCTAGTATTGCAAAACTCGATAAATGTATTTCGGAGGGTGAGCTGAAGTTCATCCAGCCCTTTGATCTGGATCACACGGTTGTCACCATGCAACTCGGTGACGACGCGGTCGATCTCGTGGTACCGCGGAAGGGGTGTCAGATTTTCGCGTGTCAGGTCCGAAAGTTGGATCGTTGGAAGGATCCCAGCCAAAACAACCCCGGCGTTGAATTTTCCCGCGGCCTTTCGTACGAGGTCGAGGATCTCGGTAAGCTCGTCCTCCATCAACCGCAGGCAATTGCCGTCGAACCTCCGCGGAGTAAGGTTTGCTTCAAGGTTAAAGCGTGCGATCTCTGTCGTCAGGCGGCCGTCGCGGGCCTCTTCTATAACTTCGACAGCCAGGCCCGCGGGGTGCATGGCAGAGTCGACGAGAAACATTTCCTGTTCGGCTCCGATCCGGCGCTCGGTCTCTTCGAACATCCCGGCATCAAGCATTTGCTCAAATGCATGAAGGTCGTTTAACACGCCGACCGTAAATTCCCGCATTTGGCTGTCGTCATATTCGCTGGCGACCTTCTTATCCCCCATAAAGGTTCTTACCCTCCCATTTGAAAGGGCCGTCTGCGTCATGGCGTCGACGACTGACGACCAATTTGTTTCCTACCCAACGACGGCGTCGAAATCCCAGGAGATGAAAGACCTGCAGCGGGAACCAGCGTGCGACCCGCGTGTCAATGACCAGAATTGTGGGATCACCCGGGTCACGCCTGACTCCCGGGAGAATCTGAATTATCTTTTGTATACCGCTTCGCCTGAGCATGCCAGAAAGCCAAAGCCAGAACGAGGAGATCTCGCGGCCGATGAAAAATCCATCCTCGCCGAGCTTTTGATAAAGGGGCATTAACAACACGCCGGTTTCCTTTGCCGTGATCGCCCCTTCCCTATCCTGGCCTAGGATCTCGCCCTCACGGACAAGGTCGAAATTATTAAAACCAGATCGCATTTCGAATTCGTCGAAAGCAGTGACAGGGTGTCGATATCGCACTTCAAAGATTCGCGAACCGCGATGCCCCTTTCCAAGCCTCATGCGATGTTCTGCAATGTCTGAAACGGCATCTTCAGCAAGGATCTTCGAGTTAACTAAGGCAAGCCAAACGAGAGCCTCGTGATTTTCCACGGTTTGTTTCGATAAATGCTGGCCGCCCTCAAAACCCAGAGTTACTGCACCGGCGTTGTTTAGATATTCAAGCATTGTTCCGTCGAGTTGCTCCTCGATGCCGAGAAGGATCGTGACGGGGAATTTTTGTGCGAATTCGCGATTCCTCAAGGTGTCGCCGACTGTAGCGAAAGGAACCCCATCAGCAGAAGTGGAGTGAAGGTCTAGAACGAATACCTCATCCATCGCGGTGATAAGGATTCCGTCAAGCAACTGGTCGATCTCTGATAGCTCGGCTAATTCCGATTCATTTTCCTCATCGAGCGTGCTCGCCCGGGCCAAGTTTTGCGGTGTCCAAGACCTGTTTAAGTCACAGTCGATAAACCGAAGGCCGCGGGCGGCTGCTCTGACATTGCCTGTAATAAAATAAACTCTTCCTTTCAGCTTGTTGGTGAGGCCAACGAGACTTTTAGCAATTTCCTCGAGTGCGGCCGCCCCTCCCGGCTCATTACCATGTAGACTGCCGATCACGATCAGAGTCGGACCGCTTGATCTCCCTACAAAAGATCCGATCAAGTGGTTGTCGGTGACGGAGAGACTAGCCGCTCGTCCGGATGCTGCTTCATTTGAAACCTCGCTTTTTAGCCCAGTCATTTCTTCACCTGGAGTTGTACCAATGCAACCTCCGTTCCCTGCCACTGGAAATCCGGGACTCCCGATCTTATTGGACTGGAGACAATGCCTCTGTAAATATTCGCCGAATAATCGAGTGTTTTTCCCCGGTGCCCGCGAATTACTACACACCTTTGATATCGTCTCGCCTTAAATTGAGTGATTTGATCTGGCATATCGTTTGCAGATGGGATCATCTGTGGCCGCATATTCCGAAATGAATGGTCAACATCAGGGCGAGGCGAGACATAATGAGAATTCTGATTGGTTATAACGGTTCTGATGCCGCATCTGCAGCATTGCACGACCTGCGGCTTGGCGGGTTTTCAATAGATACCGAAATTCTCCTACTAACTGTTGCTGAGGCCTGGCTTAGGCCCAAGACCGAGGCCGAGGCCCTGTCCATCTCGGAGACGGGCAAGGAAATGATATGCAGCGAATTCCCGATGTGGACAGTTACATCGGAGACCGCCAAGGGTTCGCCGCCGCGGGAGATACTTGCGTTGAGCCAGGCATTCAAACCTGATCTGATAATCGTTGGTGAACCGCGACAAATGATAAGTGAAGGCCATATGTTTGTTGGCCATACTTCGAAGATCATATTGAACGAGTCGGAATGTTCAGTCCGCATTTCAAGGGGGTTGAAAAGTCAAAAAGATCATCCAGAAAAGATCCTCGTCGGGTTTGACGGATCGCCCGGTGCGTCCCGTGCTGTCGAAGCTATTGCGGAGAGAAAGTGGCCGTCCGGAACCGAAGTTCGGTTACTCGCAGTCGCAGATTCCTCCGTTTTGAGCTCTATCGGGCGCTTTACACCACAGATGAACGATGCATCGGTTGAAGCGAAATTCGCGTCGCAATGGGCCGAAACTCTCGCAGCATCATCCTTGGACAGGCTCAAAGAGGCGGGCGTTGCTGCGTCTGTCGAGGTTCGCTTTGGCAATCCGAAAATCGTTATCGCGAAAGAGGCCGAAGGCTGGAACGCCGATACGATCTTTGTCGGTCCTCACTCTTCACCCAATTCTTTCGACCGGTTTTTGATCGGCAGCGTCTCCGCCTCAGTCGCCGCCCAGGCACACTGCTCGGTCGAGGTAGTCAGACATGCTGACAGACATGATAGCTTGTAGAGTGATCGCAATTAATTGAAGCTTGTCTGCCGCACATAGCTTTTTTAACCTGGACTTTTTCTGATCCGAACTCCGAAACGATAGAGCCATAAAGAGCTGGCGTGACCATAGCGGGCTCGATCTGGATAAGCCTCACATCACCACGCTGACCGGGAATCAATATATTCGTACGAAGCAAAGGAATAACCCCGAGAAATTTCAGCCCTCCCGCCCAACGCCGAAAATAGGAATCGCTGCTAGAACGCTGTGCTACACTTAATACATGATTGATCGTACAACCACCTTCGGCAGCACATGAGCATCGACATGCTCACCCCGGCCGAAGCACATTCAAGAACCGGAGAGCTGAAAAGACGTTGGAAAAATTACTACACAAACAAAACGGCGTCGATCCCACCTCAAGCCATGGCTTGAGGTGAGATCAACTGTAAACCGTATTTAGGACTAACAATGAAACGTAAATCTATAGGAGGACTAACCACCCAAAATCGTAAACTTTTTTCAGGACGGCACAACACGCGGGACAGCTGGGACACGCGGTACAGCTAGGACAGGGGAACGATAGGAACGACATTGGAACAGCTGTCACAGTTTAGGAAATTCCGGTCAAACTTTCTCCTTTTCTTGTACGATATAATGTCTTCCTCTTAGAAATATGGATCCACTCGCGAACGAGATTCGCCCGAAAAATCTTGACGAGTATGTCGGGCAAGCCCACCTTGTAGGGCCTGGAAAGCCTCTGAGACTCGCGATCGAGCAGGGGCATGTGTTTTCGTTTGTGCTGTGGGGAACACCCGGAACCGGCAAAACAACTCTCGCACGCATTTATGCAACTGCCATAAATGCAGAGTTTTACGAGCTGTCGGCGGTATCCGCCGGCAAGGACGATATCCGCCAAATCGTCAAAACTCGTTCTATCGAAAACCGCCCGCGTCTACTATTCCTCGACGAGATCCACCGTTTTAATAAAGCCCAGCAGGATTATTTGCTCCCGTTTGTCGAAAACGGCGAGTTGGTTTTGATAGGAGCGACGACCGAAAACCCGAGCTTTGAGATCATACCAGCTTTGCTGTCCCGGCTACGAGTTTTCGTGCTGGAGGAATTCTCCGCAGAGAACATGTCCGCGATCATTGACCGAACGGGCTTCGAACTTGATCCAACAGCAAAGGAATGGCTGATCGAAATGGCGAACGGCGACGCTCGTCAGGCGATCACGATGATCGAGAACACCTCGCATCTTTATGAGCAGATAACTCTGGAAACCCTAAAAGAGACTCTGCAGGCGAAGTTCTTGCGTTATGACAAAAAGGGCGAGGAGCACTACAACGTCATCAGCGCGTTTATCAAATCAATGCGTGCGAGCCGCCCCGACGCCGCAATGTACTATCTCGCCCGCATGATCGAATCAGGCGAAGACCCTAAATTTATCGCCCGGCGAATGGTCATATTCGCATCCGAAGATATCGGCCTCGCTCAACCGACGGCCCTCGTCGTCGCAAACGCCGTGTTTCAGGCGGTCACGACCATGGGCATGCCTGAGTGCTCGCTGAATCTGGCCCACGGCGTCGCTTACCTTGCAAACGCCGCAAAAGACCGCTCCGCAACAAACGCGATCGGAGCCGCAATGGATGACGCCAAGAAATTCGGTAATCTACCCGTTCCGATGAAGATCAGAAATGCCCCGACAAAACTGATGAAGAATCTCGGCTACGGCAAAGACGAAGGCAATGATCCCGACGGCGATCTGATGCCAGAAAAGCTGAGGGGCAAGAAGTATTTTTGAGAAGACCTTTCGCCACAGAGACACCGAGGCCAGCAAATATTTTCTCGGTTCGATGGAACTTGATTAATTTCTCGTCGTTTAATATACTGACCAGAATACGTTTTTGGTCATTGGTCAATTATGAGAGATGCTACGCAGCAACAAACCACACGCGACGCAATTCTTGACGCGACCGACCGGTTGCTTACGCGTTACGGCTACAAAAAGATGACGATCGACGATCTCGCCCGCGAGGTCGGCATCGGCAAAGGCAGCGTTTACCTGCATTTTTCGAGTAAAGAGGAGATCGCTCTTTCGCACATCGATCGGATTATCGAACGCCTCAAGAGAAGCCTCATCTCGATCGCGGAAAAGTCGTCGCCCGTCGAAGACCGTTTACGAGCAATGCTCATCGAACGGGTCCTGTTTCGTTTTGACAGCGTCCAGCACTATACGCAAAGCTTGAACGACCTGCTTGCATATTTACGTCCAAGGCTGCTTGAGCGGCGGAAACGCTATTTTGACGAAGAAGCCCGTATCTTTGCCGCAGTCATCGAAAAAGGGCAGGAGGGCGGACGTTTTGCTGCGGGCGATCCGTTCGATCTGGCACATACACTTCTCTCGGCGACCAATTCCCTTCTGCCATATAGCTTGAGTGCGGTCGAACTCGGTGAACGTAAAGAACTGGCTGATCGGGCTCAAAAATCCGCAGATATCCTGATCCGGGGCCTTTTGGCCTGAAACATCTCCCTACGCAGTAATTTTTACAAGGAGTAAATACCGATGAAAATACGAGTTTTAGCTATAATATCCGTTTTCATTTTTGGCACCGCAGTAGCCGCTCAGCAGGCTGCTCCCCCTGACCTTGAAGTCACCGCCGCGGCCCGTTCATCAGTCATCGAAGGTCTGATCAAGGAGTTGAACGACGGGTACGTATTCCCAGAAACCGCAAAGAAAATGGAGGATGACCTCCGGGCTCGGTCCGCCAAAAAAGAATACGATTCGATAACAAGTTCGCGTGCTTTTGCGGAGAAACTCACCTCAGACCTCCAGGGTATCAGCCACGACAAGCATCTCCGCGTTCGGTTTTCATTTCAAGAGATACCGGTGCGCAAAGAAAGAAATGAACCGACTGCACAAGAAAAGGCCGACTTTGAGCAGTTTCTGAAACGTGCGAATTATGGTTTCGACCGCGCGGAGAGAATGGATGGCAATATTGGTTATATCGAGCTTCGCGGATTTATGGATCCGGACGCCGGTGCCGATGCAGTTGCGGCAGCGATGACCCTCGTCACCAACACAAACGCTCTAATATTCGATCTCCGCCAAAACGGCGGCGGTGACCCGGCTATGGTCCAGTTGATCTGCTCATACCTTTTCGGCGACAAGCCGGTCCATTTGAACGATCTGTATTTTCGCCCAACCAACAAGACCGAGGAGTTCTGGACGAAACCCAACGTCGCCGGCAAGAAATATTTGGACAAGGACGTCTATATTCTGACCAGCAGTCGGACGTTCTCCGGTGCCGAAGAGTTTTCTAACAATCTGAAGGTTCTCAAACGGGCAACGATCGTTGGCGAAACAACCGGCGGCGGTGCAAATCCCGGCGGTTCGGTGCGGCTGAATGAACATTTTGGAGTGTTTGTTCCGGTAGGCCGTGCGATCAACCCGATTACCAAAACAAACTGGGAAGGCACTGGTGTCGAACCTGACGTAAAGGTTCCAAAAGAGCAAGCATTGAAAGTCGCCTACCTGATGGCCCTTAAAAAGTCCTTCGCAAACGAGCGGAATCCGGATCTTAAGGGTCAGTTGAACGAGCTTATCGTCCAAACCGAGAAGGAACTCGATGGGTTAAGGCCAAAACCGTAAGCGGAAAAAAAAGGAAATATCGGGGCCATCCATCCGGCATTTCCCTTTTTTAGGCCTATCGCTTCCAATAGTTTTTGATCTTGTGATCGAGCATCGGAAAGGCGCAGTACTCGACATTTCGGCCGGATTCGCGCAGTTTCTGAACCATTGGGATGGCCGCATCGGCATTGCGCGTGTGTACGATTATCGTCGCAGCCCGCTGAAGGTCTTTTTTTTCAAACAGCCATTCCGCGATGGCGTAACCCGTGTTGGCAAAATCGTCGTGGTCGTTTGACTCGTAATGATGAGGTAATAGATCGTGATCGAGAAAGATCGCATCATATTTGTTCTCGGTCAGAAACTGCTTTGCATCGTCAACATTTTCCGCGATGTCGAGATAGTCGCCGCCAAACCTTTTTACAAACCAACGATGCCGTCGAGTGTCGTCGTCCAGCAAAAGAACGGCGATCGGCGTACGTTCGGCACTCAGATCGGCGAGATTTAGTTTTATCAGCAAGCTGCGTAAAATTCCCATATATCGGTGTACAATATGAATATATCACGCATCAGGAACCGAAACTTGAATTGGTCGTCACCGATGCTATAATCCATTTTGCCATACCCCAATTGGAACAAAAAATGCCTCAGGACAAAGCCAAATCCCATCATTTGAAGGCCGTGCCGAACGTGCCGTCAATATCCGAATTCATCGATCCCATTGAAGAAATCGACGTTTGCCAAAAATGTTTCGGTACCGGATTAGAGGTTGTTCAGGGAAAAGGCGCCCGCATTTGCGTTTGCCGAAAACGTGACAGTCATTCAGATCAACTCTCCAAAGCCCAGTTGCCGGCAAGATACGACGGATGTCACTTCCACAAATACAAGGCAATAACTACATCTCAGGAGGCCGCGTTCAAATATTCGACGCAGTTAGCGATGGAATATCCCGCGGTTGATCGAGGGCTACTACTGATGGGTACGGTCGGAGTTGGAAAAACGCATCTTGCGGTCTCGATCTTAAAAGGTCTGACCGAGCGAGGTTTTACATGTCTCTTTTACGAGTTTGGAACGCTTCTGAAAGAAATTCAGGACTCTTATAATCCAAATACACACGCCTCGGAGCTTAGCGTGCTCGCCCCCGTTTTGAACGCCGAGGTCCTGGTTCTCGACGAACTTGGCGCATCCAAACCGACTGACTGGGTTCGGGACACGATGGCCCACGTTATCAATTCTAGATACAACGACAAAAAGCTCACGATCTTTACTACCAATTATCTCGATGCCCGTCAGTCCGAAAGGGACGAAGTTTTAGAGGACCGGATCGGCACCCGTCTCCGTTCACGTCTGTACGAAATGTGCCGAAGCGTCGAAATATACGGCGACGATTACCGTCGAAAGATCCATCAAAAGTCACACCCCGTTCGATCGAAGACCGCTAAACCATGACTTTCGTTTAGTATAGAAGTCGACAGCGCACCTTTAAACCAACTACTATTCAACCCTTTCTTTCTTTCTTTTGTAGGCGGTTACCAAATACCCTTCATAGGCACTAAAATCATTATGTTCAACGATATACAACACTGTTGTTTTATTTTGACATCGTGAGTTATAATATTTATCCAAATTGCCTTTCTGGTAGTTTGCGAGAACCACCATGCTTTCGCCAAATTCCACTCTCTGCCAAAACCGCTACCTAATAGTCAAAAATCTCTGGGTCGAGTCCCCACAAAAGACATATTTCGCTCGAGATACGCACACGGACTTGGGCGTTGTTATCGCGGATATCGGCGAACGCAATCTCGATCCGCTCGCTGACCTTGGGCCCCAACATTTATTAGCCCATCTAAAGTCGTTCACGCATCCGTCCCTGATCGGTATACGGGATTATTTTTCAGAATCCGGTAACCATTATTTGGTCACCAGACCCGTGAGCGGAACATCGCTATCCCACTTTCTCGGCTCTCCGGAGACTGGCTTCTCTATCAACGAGATTGAGAGTGGCCTTCGTGAGCTAACCGCCGCGATGTCGGTCGTCGCAGAATCGGCTAAGGGTGTCCCGATAGGACTGAGCCAAGCCAATATCTGGGTCTCTTCAGAAAACGAGTTCAAATTACTCTATTTTGGCTCCTTCAACGAAAGCTCCGCACAAATTGACGGATCGACTGAAGGCCCGCGAAGTGATTTCGCTTTCCAGCCCCTTGAAAAGATCTGGGGTCGCCTTGACCGAGCCTCGCAGACGACTATCGCTAATACCTACGACGACGGTTCCCTGGACGTTTTAGAATCACCGCCTGATCTCAGGGCCGACATGTTTTCGCTGGGTGCCCTTTTTTACCGGCTGCTAACTGGCCGAATGCCCTTTGATGCACTCGAGCGATCGATCGAGATCCTTGATGGGAATCATGATCCGCTATTCCCGCCAAATCATTCAAACGCCGAAGTCCAGGTCGACGTGTCCGAGTTCGTGATGAAGCTCATGAGACTGCGTCGCGAAAATAGGTTCGAAACGTTTGATAGTGCCTCTCGGCATTTGAACGTTTTTGTTCCGGAACGAAAGCGACCATCTGTCTTTCTCAAAGAACAGGCTGAAGAACTGGATGTTCTCGAAATACCTGGGTATTCGCATAGTTTTAATACGCATCCGTCTTCTTTTGCTCTACCCAAAACGGTGGACTTTACGGCATCGCCGGTTCAGGCCGAAGACGGCAACATCGAACAGCTTGCGGATGACCGCTTTTATGCCACGGAGATCCTTTTGCCCCTCGTAGCCCAGGACGCAGCTCCCGCCGCTCTAATATCGGAACCGCGTCCCAAGCCATGGTTCCTATCTCCGATAGCGGCTGTGATAATTATCGCAGTCCTCGTCACTGGTTCAGTGATAGCCTATTTGGCGGTCGGTGCTGCCAGCAGTGACGCCCTGCCGACACACTCCGAGTTGAAACCGACCGTGATGAGCGACCATCCGGCTAAGCCCGAATCAGTAGCGGTACCAGTGTCAACTCAGATTCCCGCGGGGACCTCGACATTCGAATCGTCCATCAACACCCAGACCTCCGAACTGTCAAAGGAAAAGTTGTCGGCTAACCCTGTTCCACCAACGCAAGCCAGATCCCGAATGCAGGTTGCTGATGCCAAACTCCCGAGCAAGCCCGACAGGGCCTCATCCGACCCATCCAAGGCAAAAAAGAAAGTTACCGTCGACGACCTAATCAATGACAACTAGACATTAACAGGGCTTTGAACCCCCGAGGCACAAAGGAATGTTCAAAAATCTCACTAAGATCAATCACTTCATTGTTTTCTCACTGATCCTATTTGCCGCGTTAACGTTCGGAGCCGGCCTCGGATCGACGGCGGGACAAAGTCGGCAGTTAAGTCTCGCAGATATCCTGATTGCACTCCGCTCCAAAAAAGCAGAGATCATTGAGAAGAACCGTATCCTCACCGAGGCCGTCCAAGACCGGGGCATTACCTTTTCGCTAACACCCGAGATCGAGAAAGAGCTATCGGGCACCGGGGCGTACCCTGACCTGCTGAACGCAATACGAGCAAAAGCATCGACACCAGTCGAGACCGTGGCGGAACGAAGATCCGAAACAAAAAAAGTAGATATCCCGGACCCGAAGCCAGTTCCGCCCGCTCCAGATTTCGCATTCTACCGGAATCGCGCAAACAAGGAACTCGCTGATGGAAATCTCGATTCGGCCATAGCGGATCTGGGTAAGGCGATCGAGATGAAACCGGCCGATGTGGGAGCCTACCTTGCCCGCGGGTTCGCCGTGCTAAAACAGGACAGATCCGACGCCGCTCTGAAGGATCTCGACAAAGTGATCGAGCTTGATCCCAAAAACTCGACCGCTTATTTCGTACGGGCACAGATCGCCGAAAACCTTGGACAAACGGACAAGGCCCGTGTTGATTACAACAAAGCTGCCGAGATTGACCCGGCCAACACAGATGCGGTGGCGTCGGTTGAACGGCTTCGACCACCTGTCTCGCCGGCCTCGCTCAAAATTGTCGATCCGCCACCCGTTAAAGCTGAGCCTATATCAGAGCCGAGGATCATGGCAGTCGGGGCTCTGAACAACTACGCGACGAAACTCGAGATCCCGAAATACTCGACGATCGATCGGAAGATGGGATATCAGGGGAAGGTGACCGTCCAAATAGTCCTTGATGAAAACGGAAAGGTTGTTTCCGCAGTGGCAAGCGACGGCCCGCAATCTCTTCGTCGGGCCGCCGAGGAAGCTGCTCGCAGGTCTACCTTTCGCCCGGTAAAGAATGGAGAGCAAGGCACGACCGTTTCAGGTTTTATCGCGTATAATTTTGTTCCGAATCAGTAACTTGCAACGGCGGATTCGGTCGTGATCCGCTTGCTTCCTGGGCGATCTTTACGCCAACGGATGCTCCAATGCGGGTCGCCCCGGCCTCGAACATCGCACGTGCGTCTTCGATGCCTTTTACGCCGCCGGAGGCTTTTACTCCGAGTGCACTGCCAACCGTGTGCCGCATCAGGGCGACGTCGTTCGCTGTGGCCCCGCCTTTGGCAAACCCGGTTGAGGTCTTAACAAAATCCGCCCCTGCATTCTTTGCCGCGATACAGGCACGCACCTTTTCCTCGTCGGCCAATAACGCCGTTTCGATGATCACTTTACAGAGAATATGATTTTCGTGCGCCGCATCGACCACGGCCCGAATGTCGTCCTCGACCAGGCAATCGTCACCGGATTTCAGTGCCCCGATGTTAATGACCATGTCGACCTCGCGAGCCCCATTAAATATCGACCGCCGGGCTTCGTATGCCTTTACGTCCGGCATGGTCGCCCCGAGCGGAAAACCAATCACCGTGCACACCGGCACGCCGGTTCCCTTCAAAAATTCCGCCGCACTCTTAACCCAGGCGGGATTGACGCACACCGATGCAAAACCGAACTGAGCCGCCTCGGCACACAGTTTTTTGATATCGCTTTCTGACGCGTCCGGCTTCAGAAGCGTGTGGTCGATGAGGCTTGCCCAGTCATGGGCCGTCGCAGTCTCGCCCAGCACGATACCGATCCGTTCGGCCCCGGCGTCGACGATCCGCTGCACATCGGCATGGCAAAACGTCGGGCAATATTCATCGCCCCCCAGCTTTGCCAGCACCATATCGGTGATCTGGTCGATCAGTTGATCGTAATTTCCATTTTGCTGCATCGCTAGCACCTTACCTTCTATACTGCTTTTCGATATTGTCGATCTTACTTACTCGTTTCATGTGCCGCTCTTCGCTTATATCAGACGAAATAAAAGCCTCAACGATCGCCTCAACCTCACCGAACGAGTTTTGTCCGGCACCAAGGGTCAGGACGTTGGCCCCATTATGTTCCCGGGAGTTTTTCGCCAGGGTCGGCGAATAGCAAGCCGCAGCCCGGACATTCGGCACCTTGTTGGCGGTCATCGCACTTCCGATGCCGGCACCATCGATTATTATCCCGATATCCACCTGCCGCCCGCTGACCGATTTCGCGACGGCGTGGGCGAAATCGGGGTAATCTACGGCGTCCTTGCTATTCGTTCCAAAATCGCGGACTTGCACTCCAAGATCGGTGAGAAGTCCCTTGACCTGCTCCTTTAGCTCGTATCCGCCGTGATCTGCTCCGATCGCTGCGGACCGGACCCTTGTTTTGTTCTGACGCGACTCCTTCCTGATCAGCTCGATCTTCCGATCATTGATAATGTCCTCTGCGAGCGACGTAAATTTGGCGTGCTCGGCGATCCGCAACTTCGAGCCCGGTTCCAGACCCCGCAGATCGTCCTCGGTTATCAGGCTTTTCGCCGATTCGTCGCGATCAAAGGCCTTTCCCAACTTATTTTTGAGCGAATTTACCACAACATGCTCGACCGCCTTTTCCACCGAGCCTATCGAAGGGCTGTTTTCCGTTGGAACTGTGGCCAAAACCTGTTCGACGAGGGCTCGGATGCGGTCACGGGTTTCATTTGGGGCTTCTGCCATAGGTTTCTGCACAAAAACGATCTCAACCTTTGAATCTTAGTGCATGTTTGAATAGTATTTGTAATTACTCTTTCAATCAACTTTGCGAGGAATAATATGGCGGCCGAAAAGACCCAAATGGATCATTCCGAATTTACCAATCCAAATCTCGAAGTCCTATACTCTGAAGAGCAGATCCGAACGCGAATTAGCGAACTAGGCAGCCAAATCACATCCGATTACGCCGGTAAGGACCTTGTGCTTGTCAGCGTGCTGAACGGGTCATGTATTTTCCTTGCCGACCTGATGCGAGTGATCGACCTGGACCTGCATATCGACTTTATGTCGGTCTCCAGTTATAAAGACGGAACAAAATCGACCGGTGACGTCGAGATCCTGAAGGACCTCAGCAATTCGATCCGTGGCAAAGACGTCCTCCTGGTTGAGGACATCGTCGATACGGGGCTAACGCTCTCACGGCTTTTGGACATCCTGGGCAGCCGCGGAGCCAATTCGATACGCCTCGCGAGTTTTCTCGACAAACCTGAACCACGAATAAAAAAAGAGCTCGAGATCAGCTATACCGGCTTTGTTGTGCCAAATAAATTCGTCGTCGGATACGGGCTCGACGCCGCCGGCCGATACCGCAATCTTCCCTTTATCGCCGTAGTCAAAGACCCCTCGGTCGCCTGAAGCCTCTCGATTGCAGCGGCGTGCTCAATCTGAACAAAACCTCAAAAAATAGATACACCGCTGCGTTCGATCTACTGTAGTCCGGTTGCGCCCTTTTAGAGCGTTTAACGCTGGTATTGTAATGAATCGTACCGACTGTTTTTCGACCCTCTGCGAACCTTGTTTTCCAGAGGTGAGAAAAATATATTGAGTCATTGTCCTGAATGCAGTCATGAAATTTCCGATAGCGCGATCGCGTGTCCGAACTGCGGGAGGCCGATAAGTGCTCCAACTCCAGTTGAGGAGAAACGGGTTTATGTCCCGGCGCCGGTTGCCGACCGTGAATTTCCGCCGTGGGCTATAGTGCCGATTGTTGTCGGGGTGCTCATTGTCGGAGGACTTCTATATCTTTTAGTTCGGGGAAATGATGACCAGACCTCTGTTAATGTAAATGCAAACATGGCCGGCCGCCGGCCCGTCAGTACGGGACCGCCCTCGCGCGTTGCGGTACCGTCGACAGAGTCAGCTCCGGTTACTATACCGGGTTCGCAGGCAAGTGTTCCGGCGGTTCCCAGTGTGCCGGAGACGCGGACCAGCATCCCGGGCATGACAACTGCGGCGCCTTCCGCACCGCCGGCACGCGGCACCGTTGCTCTTAAAGCAACGGTCGTCCGAGCCAGCGGTGCGCCGCAGTCTGCTCGAAATGCGCGATTCTATTTGCTTGATAAGGATCTGGAAGCGATTCTTAGCGAGGCACGCATCGATCCCATCGAGGGGAATACGCTATCGGGCAGCCTCGGGCTGGCTGCTGTTTTTCCCGACAGGTATGGAGATTTTCAGCGGGCCGCCATGCGAGCCATCAACGGCCACGTAAAGTACACCGGAACGACGGGTGGAGCAGGAACGGCATCACTCGGGGATATAATCCCGAACGAATATTACCTGTTTGCGATTACCAGAATTGGACATGGATTTGCCCTTTGGAGTTCTCCCGTGTCGGTCAATCCGGGCCAGAACATCATCGATCTGAGCCCTCAGCCGGTGACCGACATTCCAAACGGTGACGACTAGTTTGAGACTTCTCCGCCGCCGATCTCGTCCGGGTGATTAGAGACGTTACGCCCGGACGAAATGAGAAAGCTCCCGGTTGTTAGTGCTCCGCCGGGAGCTTCCTTTATGAGAGGTAGGTAGGGAACAGTGGGCAGCTCTTTCTTATGGTCTTTCAAGCATTTGCCGAGAAGGTCAGCTTCTCCGGCCCGGTGATCCAACGCTTTGTCTAATAAAAAAAGCCCCGGCGTAGCCGCCGAGGCTTTTTTGTTTTAATTTTGTGACCACAGCCACTGCCACAGTTTACAGCTTACTGCTACTGCGGCTTATTATTCAGCGGTTTTTGGACTCCGCCGTGGCCGGAGCAGGCTCCGCTGTCGCTGTTGCTCATGCTATACGTGTTGTCACGGCAAAGGTAGTTTGCGCCTTTGCGTGGTTTTGCCTCTTTGTTGGCATTAGCGGTTTCCTTCGCGTTCGCCTTTGAGTTGGTGGCGAAGTTAGCCGCATTCACGGGTGTGTTGGTCGCAGTATTGCCGACCGGCGTTACAGTGATGTTCGAGCTGTTCGGTCCGTTGACCACAGTGCCGCTGTTACTTACCGGCTTGTTGGCCGCCGAGTTGCCGTTATTTGTCGCGGTACCGCCACCGCAGGCAAAGTTGAATGCCATGATGCCCATGACAGCGATCGAGAGTACTATTCGGATTTTCATAATTTCATTGATCTCCGCCATTCGCCACGGAGGGATTCATTTTTTCTTATAGAAGGCCTAAAATTGCTCCGTTAAGTTCCGGAACCAAATAATTAGAATTTAAATTGGCGGATCTTGTCAATGAGACAAGCTATCTGACCGAAAGAAGCCTGAATCGGATCTAGAATTTCCAGCCTTGCGGCTGTTTATCCAGAGCGGACCGTGCCATCGTTGCGTCCCGGGATCCGAATCACCTGGTTAGGTGAGACAAGCATTGACTTCGGCGTTGGAACCCTTGTAATGACTACAGTTATTATTTCTAATGACGAATCTACCATGCCCATCTGTGGTTTCAATCTTTTCTGTGTTTTTCGGAGAGGCAGAGCCATTTCCGCACAGTACAGCGGCAAAGCCGCGACGGCTCATCCCATCCTTTCTTCCTCAGCCGTGTTGGAAACTTATTTGGGGTTGACCTTCGCCGGCGGTTTCCGTATAATCTATACTTTTCGATGGGCGCATGAATTTTCTGCCTTTCGACGGGAGCTAAAGAGAAAATGAGCTACGCAATCATACGAACAGGCGGAAAACAGTTTGCTGTCGAAGACGGGCAAACGCTGCGCGTGCCTAGGATCAGTGAAAAAGAAGGCAAAAAGTTAACACTCGATGCACTCTTGGTCGGTGAAGGTAAGGACGCGAAGATCGGTGGCGGTGCTACTGTCGGTGCCACGGTTGTCGGCCACGGCAAAGCAGACAAGGTCATCGTTTTCAAAAAGAAACGCCGCAAGCAGTACAAACGCAAACAGGGCCACAGGCAAGGTTTTACAGATATCAAGATAGATACGATCTAGGAGATTTACGATTTAAATTTCCGATTTTCGATTGCCGGATTGGTCTAGCAAATCGCAAATCGCAGATCTAAAATCGAAAATAGCGATATGGCACATAAAAAAGGTGTAGGTTCATCCAGAAACGGCCGCGATTCGCATTCGCAGCGGCTTGGTCTTAAGAAATTTGGCGGCGAGCACGTTCTCGGCGGTAACATCATTGCACGCCAACGTGGCACGAAGTGGAAGCCTGGCAACAATGTTGGCCGCGGTAAAGACGACACTCTGTTCTCGCTGATCGAAGGGTTTGTAAAATTTGAGAACAAGGGCCAGAAAGGCAAATTCATCAGCGTTTACGCCGAGGGTGCAGCCGAGCTTGCCCCTAAGCCAGCCGCGGAAGTCGCTGCGTAGGCCTACAATTTTCGCTGAAATTCATGAGGCTGCCTGAGAGGGCGGCCTCTTTTAGTTGTGTCGGTTTTCGCCGTACAGGCCGGCCGCGTACTGAACAGTCGGGTTGATCTATCTGGGCCCAGCTCACATCGCACGGTCCGCAGCCACGGACATTTCCACAACGTATCGAGAGGCCGGACGCGTGCCGACATTTTCTATTGGTTGATCTACCGGCCTGAATTTTGGGCCAATGCCCGTTAGGAGCCAGTCAATAGATGCACCGGTTACCTTGCTTATCCCCAGTAAGAGTTCAGTTGAGGGCAGGCTCTGCCCGTTTATCACATTATCGATCTCGTGCCTTGTCGTTTTCAAGCGAAAAACGATATGCGAGATCTCCTGATAACCGAATACCTCCATCAGACGACGCCCGACATCGAATTGGATGTTAAAGAGTTCGTCCTGAAATATCAGTCGTTCTCCTGCTTCGGACGTTTCACACATCGGCTCAGTTCTACGATCCATAGGCCACCTCGCTTTTCGGGATTACACGGTCATCTATCAGCTTATCCTTTTTCGACGCGTGGTTCTGTATGTTCGAGTACATTCGCTTTTTACCGTGCCATCCTTGATAAGCGTCAGCGGACACGCATCAGACGGGCATCCGAAATACGCCCGAATGCTATAAATTGATCGTTCTGAAAATATTTTTTTGGCCTTTTTTGACCGATCTTAAAACCGGCACCAACACTCAGGCGAAAACGCACCAATTATGCAAGTTGTGACATAAAAAAGGTTGTCGGGTTTTCCACATTCTTTTCCACAATGTGTGTCCGCGATTATCCACAGGATTTCCACAGAGCCCCCGTAAAATAAGGGTCATAGTTAAAGTATTTTCTGCTTGACATTAATTTTTCCGGGTGTAAACTAATTTCACAGTCGGAATTACTTACGGGTATTTTGACCGGCACCGGGAGGTGGAACGGAGGTGGTGACACGCCGTTTGAGGACAGAAGGAGCGGAAAGCCGCTGTCCAAAACGCCCGGAGTCGAAGCCGAAAGGCTTGCGAAGGTCGGCTGGCAAGCTGACCGGAGTTGTCCGGATAAAAACGGATAACGCCCGAGGGAGATGATCAACCTGCAGGGTGCCAAGTCGCTCACGTCGAAAGACGATGAGCCTCGTTGCCGGGAACGTAACCGGCGGTGGAGGAAAAGCCACCAGAAAAAAAACCTAACGGTACCATGGACTCGAGAGAGTCTAACGAGAAGCGAAAGTGGAACGGGTACTGACCGGGGCGGACTCTCCGCAGAGCGGCTTCGGAATACAAAATCGGCGGTTCGAACGTGTACATGCGAGAACGGCCACCCTCTCGAAGAAAGCTTCGGCCGGAAACGAAAGGGCATAAAAAAAAGAAAGCGTTACGACGGGAAACCGGAGTGACGCTTTTTTTCGTTCGGTTGAGATCTCGGAGGAATCGGATCGATCGTTAGAAAAAGGGCTGTTCGGCAAAATAGTCCGAACAGACCTCGACGATCTTAAATTATTAAACCTATATTCCCGTCTTTGACGGTTCTACAAGCGCGTCCATCACAGTTTGATGAATGGCGTATTTCTTCTGCCCGCCCTCTTCGGTCACGGTCCCGTATTTGGAGGTATTGTTATATCCGTCTTCGTAGCCGCGAGTATAACCTTCGTCATAAAACGAGCGGTATTTGCTGCTTGGAATGACGGGCGGCTCGAAAAGGAGGGTGTCGCGAAACGGCATCCACGATTTCGAGTCATACTTACTCTTTTTCTTTCCCGCGCTCTGCCCACGTTTAAATCCTTCTACAAATCCGATGCTTACACAGTTCTTGGCAGTATCAGCGTCTAACGGCTTGCCTTCGTAGACAAGCGGAATTGGCCCTGTGGTTGCTTTAGTGTCAGTCTGTGCGCTTGCCGTTACCGCTGCACCAAACAGTGCTACGGCTCCGAATGTTGTTCCAATTATGAATTTCTTAATGTATTGATTGTTTTTCATTTATCCCAATTTCCCTTGTTCTGTTCCTTAAATCCGCCGACAAATACGAATGTATACGACCCCAATTGATACTGTCGGCCTTTTAATAAAGACGCTCGATCGTGATTTTTAGTTTCCAATAACTATGTAAATTTATGTAAAGGCAATTCCTGCATAGAGTTGGAGCTTGCCCCGCGGCAAGGCTCGTCTCCTGGCGAAGTTTGCTTGAATGCCGCCGGCGACTTAGAATTGACGGTACATTATGTTTTTAGACCGCGTAAAAATAAGGATCAAGGCCGGTGACGGGGGCAATGGCGTCACGGCATTTCGCCGCGAGAAATTCGTGCCGCACGGCGGCCCCTCGGGCGGTGACGGCGGTGTCGGCGGCAGTATCTGGATCGAATCAAGCGAAGGGTTGAATACCCTGCTCCATCTTCGGTACAACCCGGAACACAAGGCCGAACGCGGCCGTCACGGCGAGGGCTCGAACCGTTACGGAAAGGACGGAGAAGACCATGTCGTCAGGGTTCCGGTCGGAACGCAGATATACGACGCCGAATCCAACGAACTGCTTTTCGATTTCACTGAGCCGGGTCAACGTTATCTCGCCGCGAAAGGCGGCAAAGGCGGATGGGGCAA
>JBBRSH010000037.1:0-33481 GCA_038245555.1 Pyrinomonadales bacterium
CGATCGCCGGGCTTCCAGACAGTAAGGCATGGGTCAGCGTCGGGCCGCCATTGTTGGCGAGCGGTCCGAGCATCGGGTCGATGGGCATTGCTGAAGAGCCCACTTGATCGTTGTTTACGCCATTCGTAAGACCGGTGCTCCCGGTACCGTCGCCGATAACGTTGTAGCCCAGCGAGTTGACTGCCGCATTAACATCTTTATTCGGGCTGGAATGATTGCCGGCAACGATCGTGTTACGCATGCTAACAGTCGCGATAATTCCATTGCCATAAATACCTCCGCCGGCGCCGGTAGCTGTGTTGTCTGTGACGGTTGAATTGACGATGTTCATCGTGCCCCCGCTGACATAGATACCGATGAAAGTGTTGCCGGATATTGTCGAGTTAATGACATTGAGCGTGCCATTGGTGTCTATGCCGCCGCCCCCTGCAAATCCGCTGGTATTGTTCGACACGGTCGAATCCCTCACGGTCAGCGCACCATCGTTACGCAGTCCACCTGCACCGGGCGAAGTAGCGTGATTGCCTGTAACGACCATGCCGGTAAGTATCAGTGTGCCCTCATTGTCTATTGCGCCGCCGCCGCCGTTTGCAATAGTGCCGGCGCCGTTGCCTCCGGTGAGGGTGAGTCCGCTAATATTGACCGTCGGTCCCGCCGGTATCTCAAAGTGTCGGCCCGTGTTGTTGCCGTCGATCGTTAGCAAATTTGCTCCGGGCCCCAGGATGTTAAGGTTCCGCTCAAGCACGATGTCACCTGAGGTCAACCCGATCGTGCTGTTAGCAGGCAGGTTGAACGTAATGTTGTTATTCGGAGCCGCACAGACGTTCTCGACTGCATCACGAAGCGTGTTTGATCCGCTGTCATTCGTCGAGGTGACGACTGGATTTGTAGTGCACGCCGTTGTAAAGCTCGATATGAAGCTGTCTCCGCCCGTATTATCCCCATTACCGTCCAAAAGGTTTCCGGCAAGGTCCGTAATATTGGCTGTAGAACCGGTAACCGTGCAGACGACACCGGCGGGCAAATTGCTGACAGGATCGAGCGTGAAGGAATTAACGTTGTTTTGCGGCAGGGTGGGCGTAAATGATCGATTTCCGCCACAATCCAAAGTAATACCGCCGGCCGCTATGTTCACATATTCGTTGAATGTGAGCGTGATATTGCTCGTGATCGATACGTTGGTCGCCGAAGTGGCGGGCACGATGCTGCTGACTTTTGGGGCAGCGGTGTCAACGGTGATCACGACGTCGTTTAGTCCGGGAATGTATGTGATAACCGCATTTTGCCCGCCGATCGGCACGTTCCCACCTTCGGGCTTGCCGACGAATGTGCCGGTTGTCGCACTGCCGGACGTGTTGTCGATCATCTTGAACGAATTGCCGTTGGCCGGCACGAATCCGCCGATCGCCGTCGCCGTCAAGCTGGCCGCCGGATCGATCGACACCGCTCCTGCCACCTGCATTTTTTCGAACAACGTCAATGATGTAATATCTGATGCAAAACCACCTGCCGAGGTAAACGACACACCTTTTTGAAGGCTTAGAGTCGGGTAGTTCAATGGACTAATTACGGCCGTGACGGCGATCGGGCCGGTGTTGCCGTCGCCGATCTTAAGTGTACCCGTCGTGACGCGATCCAGTTCGGCGTCCGTTAAATTTAGAGGCCCGCCGTGAATGGTGCCGGCCGAGCCGAGGTTGACGGCCACGCCGTTTGAGCTCTGTTTTAGAGTAACGCTGTTTCCGACCGGACTGCTTATCGTGGACGTAGCGTCAAAAAACATACTGTCCGCGGCAATTGTAATGTTCCCACCGTTTGGCACAGTCGTGACTGATGATCCTCCGTCCATAGCAAATGCAACGGAGCTATTTCCTCCCGCGGTCGCGACCATGGAAACGTCTCCCGAACCTGACGTTACCTTCGTAGACGCATTTCGAATGAACAGGCCGATATTTATGGGGCCCGTGCCCGCGGGGTTTCCGCCAGTTCCATTGACGCTAACCGTACCTGCCCCACCCGCAGCTATATCTCCACCCTCAACTATCACTCCGTAGTTGTAGTTGCTCGCAAAGGCTCCGCCGCCGACCCCGTTGACGATGATGTTACCGCCCGATGACGTGATCTCCGAATTAGCTGCAGTTAACAGAACACCGTAATTGCTTCCGCCGGCCCCTCCAAGGTTTCCACCATTGCCAACGACAGTGACAGTGGCGTTTCCGCCGGCAAGGATCTTTGCGGTGCTTTCTACAACGACCCCAAAATTGGCGGTGATTCCGCTGCCCGTAGATCCGCCACCCGTCCCGGTAACGGATACGGCTCCGCCATTGGAAGTGATCCGGGCATTCACGTCGTTGCAATCAACGCCGTGATTGGAAGTACCAGTTCCCGTCAAGTTGCCGCCATTCCCCACGATGGTGACAGTCGCTCCTGCTCCGCTGCCGGCATTAGTGATAACGCCGCCGGTGACGACACGTACCCCTTGGTTAGAGGAACTGGCTCCGACCCCGCCGCCAGTCCCGTTGACCAGCACAGCTCCGCCGCTCGAGGTAATCTGCGAACCCGTGTTATTTACCACCACGCCGTAGTTGGTTTGTCCTGAACTGGCACCGCCGGTGCCTTCCACCGTAACCGTACCGCCCCCGTTGACCACTCCGCCGGAGCGAACCTGGACGCCGATATTACTGTCGCCGGTGTCTCCTCCACGCCCGCGAAGTAAAGCGTTGCCGCCGCCGGTGGCGACCGTCGCCGCGTTCAAATCGATGCCGATGAAATTGCCCGCTGTCGGCGTGGATTGTTGATTGGACTCCACTGTTAGGTTGCCGTCGACTGTCGCGACGCTCGAACCGCTCGCCATTGAAATGGAGCGGCTCGACCTCAACGTAGCAGCGCCTGCACCGGAAAGGATCAGCTTTGCGTTCGAACCGACGTTGATCTGATCAACGTCGCCCGCAGACGCGTCATTCTGAAGATCTGCGTCGAGGTTCGCTCCGCTCGCAAACGTTATGTTGCCATCGAAATTGACCGTGTCGTTGCCCGCATCGCCGTTGATGGTCAAGCTCGGCATCTGACCGGCTGTAAATGCTCCGACATTACAAATGTCATTACCATTGCCCTGATCGACCGTGACGCTGTTGATCGTGGCCAGCGAGATCGTGCCCGAATCTCCCAATATGTTGGCTCCACCGTTAACTGAGAAATTTCGGCCCGCAGCGGAGAATTTGATATTGCCGGAGCTCGGTTCCGATATCGTCAGCGTGTCGCTATTACCGGCGATATCAGTGACGACGATCGTATTACCGGTCGTGGAAACTGTGTAATCCGGCGGTATGATGTAAGTGTAAGTGACCTTAGCGCCCGCCGCTGAGGTTGCCGCTGAGCCATTGACGACGCTCGACGAAACCCCTACGTTGAAGGGCGCTGCGAAGTTAGCGTTTGAGATGCCGCCCGTCGCACTGTCAGTCGCTTGGCGGGCAGCATTCGAGCTGGCACCGCCCGTTACGTCGAGGGCTACACTGCTGCTCGTCCATGTTACGCCCGCAGGATTAACGAGACTGAACGTGACTCTTATGTCATTCGACGGTGATCCACCAAATTGGTAATCCGCTAGCAATCCTACAGACACGTCTGTCAAAACCCCAGGGCCACCAAACGCGGGACAAGTTACTGAGCCACTTCCGTTCGCGGAGCCAAAGGTGATGGGGAACGGTGTGCAGTTAAAGGACTGCGTGGTTGTGCCGGGCGCAAGATTTGATTCCGTGAAATTATCCGAGACCGATCCTGCGGCCGCGTTGACGCTGTATGTCCCACCAATGTTATTTGCGGTATAAACTGCTGCCGTGGCGACCCCCGATGCGTTCGTAACCGCCGTTTTCACATTCGTACCGCCCGCAAACGTTCCACTGGCTGAACTGGGCGGAGCCGTAAATGTTACAGTCGCACCGTTGATCGCAACATTGCCGGCATCGAGCACGGTCACCGAAAGGTTGGTGGGAAACGCCGTATTCGTTGCCACAGACTGGTTGTTACCCGACGTGAGTTGGATCGTTGCCGGCACCTGGGCCACGATCAGCGTCGCGGTGTTGGACGCCACGCCCGTCCCGCCGTTCGTTGAGGAGGGAGCGCCGGTCGTGTTGTTGTATGTATTTGCCGTCGAACTTGTGACATTGGCAACAATGACGCAAGGGCTGCCCACGAGAACGGTCGCATTATCCTCTCTGATGCCCGTATCACCCGTCCCGAACGAGCCACCGCCAGCGTCAGTTGTGGTCACGCTACCACAGTTGGTGGCGCTTACCAATGCCGGTGTGCCGGCGACCAGGCCTGCGGGGAAATTGTCGGTAAGGGTCACTCCTGTCAAGGTAGCCGGATTGCCCGCCGGATTGATGATCGTGAGAGTCAGGGTTGTCTGGCCGCCGGGCGAGATCGCCGCAACTCCAAAGGCTTTCGCGACCGTCGGCGGGGCTACGACCGGAGCCGTGGGGGTAAAGACGCAGCCGGTCTGCGTGTTACAACTGTCTGCGGTATTTGGGTTACCATCATTGCAGGTTTTTGCTGTAAAAACACATCCGGTGCTCACATTGCATGAATCGTCGGTGCATGCATTGCTGTCGCTGCAAGATTTTGGTGTAAATACACACGACCCGCTCACACATGCATCGGTTGTGCAAGCATTGCTGTCATTACAGTTCGCGTCACTGGTGCAGCCGCCACCGCCGCCGCCGCCGCCGCCGCCGGGATCTATAATAGCGCCCGGCTTAGCCGCATTGACCGCCGAGGGCTCAGAAGGCACCACTTTTCCGTTATATTTCTCCCCATCCAGATAGATGGTCGGTGAGGAGCTGATGTCGAGTTCATTTGATAGCTGGATATTTACCGCAAAGATCCGGCGGCCAGTCTGGCTATTCGCCAGAAGGTCGATCTTTTCAGCGTCAATGCCAATCTTGTAGGCTACTGTTCGCCAATCCGCGTTTTGGTAATCGGCGGCACGGGCGACGACGTAATCGAAATATTTTTTTGGAAACTTTTCGGCCATGACGGCCTGCCGGATGTCCTCGTCGACCTCTTCCTGGCCATGCATGCTCGTAAAACGGTCGCCGTCCGGCTTGGCAATAAAATGCAGTTTGAAATCTATTTTTTTACCAAATTCCCTGAGGATCGGTGCGATAGCTTGCTCCGCCCGAACGCCAAATGGACAATGGCTCATAACGAAAAGCTCTACCGTGACGCCCTTCTGCGACTTCAGCTTCCGTTCGATCTCTTCGCGCACCGGGCTGACTCCCGGCAATTCGGAGGCAGATGCCGGTGGTACGCTGCAGCTATTGGACTTTCCGCTGCCGTCCGGCTGAGATTCAAATATTGGAACCGTGTTCCAGCCGGTAGCGGTGACCGGAACCCCGAAGCCGAGATACGCCCTAACCGACTCAACCGGACTGGCTCCCGTGGCTGCAACCATGGTGAATGTAAACGTCGTGATCGCGAGAAAGGCAAGGCCAATAACGATAAATCGTGCGGTTGATTGGGTCTTAAACATATATTTGGTTCCTTCCGGTTTCGCGATGGACTTTGTTAAGTGCTCCATCTAATTAATCAAACGAGATTTCGCGGCAAAAAGGGTCACAGTAAGCAAAAAAATATTGAATGGATCTTAGACCTCCTTGTCTTTGATCGATCGCCCGATCCCAAAAAAAGGATCACACGGCGAGTTTTCGTTGGTTGGGCGGTAGGGCGCAACCGTCGGTGGTTGGCACTCAGAAACATGGGTGGAAGGGGCTTTTCCAAAGCACTCAACAATACTTGCAATGAGTTGCTCCTTATCTGATTTGTTTGTAGATTATAGCCCGATTTGCTTTGATGTCAAGGGTTTTCAACGCGAGAATAATCGAGAACACTGTCCGATTTCAGCTTGTTGCTGTCTGTACCAGGAATAAAACTCTCTTGCAGCTAGGCAAATACATGGTAAAATTAAAGTGGTTCGTTGTCCGTCGATTGTTGAGGGCGGCGAAAGATCTTTGAAAACTAGAATAATTGGTCAGCCTTAGGTTTCAAGGTTTTTAGTCCCGCATGAATTGGGATCTTTCCGGATTTGAATTGCGGGACTAGTGAGGCTTGAGCCTGACAAATTGGTCTTGGCGTTCGAGCATAGTTTGGTGTTTTGGCGAAGTGGACGATTTGTAAACGTTTGTATTTAAGGCACTTACTAAATTTGTGGCACACGTGTGTTTTTGTTTTGCGCAAACCTCGCCGAACGAGCGAAATTGGGGCTGTAACCGCAATGATGAGAAGAGTTACAGCGTTCGGGGGCGAGCTCGAACGCTAGCCGAACGCTCGAACGTGATATTCTTGAATTAGACTAGAAACTACTTAAGAAGGAGATCATTAAATATGTCCTCAGCAGGAAATGCCGGTGCACCAAATGCGTTGCCGCCGGAAGCTCAGTTTATGCAGCTGGTTTCGGGCTGCTTTGTTTCATCGGCCATTTATGTCGCCGCAAAGCTCGGGATACCCGGACATCTATACGGTGGGCAGAAAACGGCGGGCGAGCTGGCTTCGCTGACGGGGACGCATGAACCATCGCTCTATCGTCTGCTGCGGGCACTTGCGAGCGTCGGGATATTTTCCGAGTCCGACGATCACACATTTGCGAATACGCCGATGTCGGACACGCTCCGGCCGGATGCACCGAACAGCACGCTCCACATGACCCTCTGGATGCTGACCGAAAAGCACTGGCGTGTGTACGGTCACCTGGAGGAAAGCATTCGGACAGGTGAAACCATCTGGGACGCGGTCCATGGCGAGCCGATATTTAATACGTTGTTTGAAACGGACCGGGAACTCGGCGAATTGTTCAATAAGGCGATGACCAGTTTTTCGCACCAGACCATACCGGCGATACTCGATGCTTACGATTTTTCGCAGTTCGAAACGGCCGCCGATATCGCCGGCGGGTACGGCCACCTGCTCGGAGCGGTCCTGCAAAAATACCCTTCGATGAAAGGGGTACTTTTCGAGGTGCCGCCTGTCCTCGCTGGTGCTCCGGCGATGATGGATTCGTATGGCGTCTCAGATCGGGCCGAGTTGGTAATGGGGGATTTTTATTCCGCGATCCCGGTCAAGGCTGACATCTATATGTTGAAACACATTATCCACGACTGGGATGACGAGAAGTGCAGAACGATACTCGGAAACATCCGGAGCGAAATGCCTGACGGAGCCAGAGTACTGATCATCGACGCAGTAGTTCCGGGTCCAAATGAGCCGCATTTTGCAAAGTTTCTCGACCTCGAGATGATGATGCTTCCGGGCGGGAAGGAACGTACGGGCGAGGAGTTCGATAAGCTGCTCGATTCGGCCGGATTTCGCATGACGCGGATCATCCCCACGCACTCGCCGATCTCGATCATCGAAGCCGAAAAGGCTTAGTTTGGAGGTGATTTACAGGCCGATCAGTAGGAGTAGGATTATGAATAAGATGAGGGTGACGATTTGGATTATGGCGTGTCTGGCTGTGGGGCTAAGTTTTGCTTGTGGCGGCCAGATGAACGAGGCGAACAACCTCGTCGATGAAGCCAACATAATAATCAAGTCCTATAACGAGGACAGCCTTAAGTCCGGCAAATTGGTGACTGATCTATTGGGCGAGAACCTGAAAAAAGCCAACGACCTCGAAGAATACAAGAAAGAGAATAAGGCGAGATTTGATGAATTAGTTCAGCTGAGCGAAAAACTAGAACTGAGTGGCGCAAACGCGACGACCAAATTTGATCGAGCCTCGAAACTCAAGCTGGATGATAAATTCAAAGACTATTTGACGTTGAAGGTTCAGGAAATGAACAAACGCAGTGAGATCGACAAGCAAACGACCGCGTTCGTTAAGGGGTTCCTGGAGGCCAAGGACTTCGAAAAAGTGGACGACTTGATCGCCGATTACAACAAGAAGTCGGCCGACACCCAAAAAGGCGCCGATGATCTTATGAACAAGGCAAACCAGATCACCAGGGACAATCCGGCCATATTTAAGGGGAATTGAGAGGTGGCAGATATGGGCCGCGGGCCGAATGAGTGTTAGAACGGGATGAAATGGAGAAGAGTGAAGATCCGCGTGACCATGTTGCGACACAGTTCGGGATCTTCACTCTTAATAAAGGTAACAGTTGGACTATTTGAGCTCAGCGGCCGTTTTTTCGTCGGCCTCGGCGAGAGCGATCTTGCCTATTTTTCGATAGATGCTGGCCCGCGTCGAAAAGCGTCGAGCGACGGTTCCATCGAGACCAATGGCAGAGGTCGCATCTCTAAGGGCCTCAGCCGTTTTCCCGAGTGCCAGGAGGTTTAATCCGCGATTTTCATAACCATCGGCAAGCCATTCCTTGTTGGCTTTATTCAGTTCGATGTAATGATCGAGGTCGGCAATCGCACTCAGATACTTCTTGTCCTCGTACAGCAGACGGGCCCTGTTGTAATACGCCTCGGCATGCGTCGGAACGGCCGCGAGTGCTCGTCCATAGTCGGCGATCGCATTCGGACTGTCCTTCATCTCGCTGTAGGTATTGGCCCGGGCCATGTACCCATCGGCAAGATACTCGGGCTTCGACGGCTTCATTGAAATATATTTGGTCAGATCCGCGATCGAAGCATCGTATTTCCCAAGCCCCCGATAGGCTCTGCCGCGGGCGTAGTAGTTTTCGATATTGCCAGGATCGGAGGTAATTTTCTTGTTATAGCTGTCGACCAGACATTTGAAATCATTTTCTTCGCAATTAGGCGTCTGAGCGTTAACGCCGCACACGAAGACCAGAAAGGACAGCAAAGCCGGAATAACGAATCGTCTTGTTTTTCTCATAGTTCTAAACTCCAGGGGTTAATAAAAGTGTTGGTTGAATACACCGCTAACTTGACGAAGAAGTTCTTTGAATTTGCAGATCAAAAATTAGTGCCTATGCGGCCGTGATGTTGGATTCGTGAACAAGGGGGCTGACAGGGAGTTCCGAATTCTGTTCCGTGGGTAGCCACGTCTTTCCCTGATAAAGCATCTCTTCAAGGTTCGCAGCGGTTTGCGGTCTGGCGAGGAGATAACCCTGACCGTAGTCGCAGCCAAGATTTTGGAGCAATTGACATTGGGTTACGGTTTCGATGCCTTCGGCAATGACCCGCATTTTCATGTTCTTAGCCAATGAGATGATGGTCTGAAGGATTTCGGAGTTTTCACCATTCTCACCGACACCGCAAACAAATGAACGGTCGATTTTTAATGTGTCAAAGGGCAGTCGATGCAAAATACTAAGGCTCGAATAACCGGTGCCAAAATCGTCGATGCTGAGCTTAACGCCCAGCTTTTTCAATTCATTGAGAACATTGATCGTATGGTCGGCATTTTCCATCGCCGTACTTTCCGTGATCTCGAGCTTAAGGCACGAGGGCTCAAGCTTTGATTCCTCAAGCGCGAGTTCTATATCCTCCACGAGGTTGCCGTGCATCAGATGTTTGCCCGAGATGTTAACGCTTACGATCAGATCCTTATATTGCGAGCTTATCTTTTGCCACTGAACGATTTGTGTACACGTTTGTTTAAGGATCCAGATCGTTATCGGGATTATTAGACCGGAATCCTCGGCTATGGGGATGAACTTGTTGGGTGGAATGCTTCCTAATTCGCTGTGATTCCAGCGAAGCAGGGCCTCGCAACCAAGCAAATGTCCGTCCTGTAGATCTACGAGCGGTTGATAATTCATCGAGAGCTCTTTGCGTTCGATCGCATTCCGAAGATCGTTCTCATATCGGACGCGCTCGATGAACCGATAGCGAAGCTCCTTTGTGAAGACTGCCACGCCGCAGTTGTCTTCTTTTGCGTAATGCATTGCGATGTCCGCATCACGGAGAACCTCTTCCGGCGTAGTGTATTCCGCATCGCACGGCGCGATGCCGACATTGACGGTGATCGAAATACTGTTGCCGCTGAGCGAGAACGGCTGCGAAATGCTGTCATAGATGCGTCGGGCGACTTTTTGTGCTTTTCCGACCGATGACAAATTGCGTAGTACGACCGCAAATTCATCGCCGCCGATACGTGCGACAACATCAGAGGAGTTCACCATTCTGATCAGACGCTTGGCGGCAATGACAAGGACCTTGTCCCCGATAGTGTGACCAAGACTGTCATTAATATTCTTGAACCGGCTAATGTCTAGAAAGAGGACGTGAAATGTAACGGAAGGGTCGTTCTTATAATCGACTATCAATTGTCGGAGAATGTCGCCCAACTGCTTTCGATTGGCCAAGTCGGTTAGTGAATCGTGAAGAGCGGCGTATTGAAAGTCTTGTTCGCTTTTCCGCAGAGCCTTGTTAGCGTTCTCTTCTTTTTGGAGTGCTGACGAAAGCTGCGAGGCATGTTTTTCCGCACCCATTCGTAGGTCGCGCTCCGCCTCGGCTTTTTCGCGTTCAGCGTCTTCGGCCTGAGTTATTGCCTGATTAACCTCACTTATGGACTGACGATAGCTAAGATAGGCGATCGTTAAAGCGGAAAAAGCGATACCCGCCGTAATTAAGTCGCCGAAATTGATTAGCTTGAATATTAGCCCAGCCAGGCCGGCGCCTACGATCTGGGTCATCGAACTCGAAAAACAATCTTTTTTCCATGTCGCGAAAAGATTTGAACCATCCTTTAGCGACTGAAAGATTGACGCAAGGGCCGACGAGGTTGCGAATTGGACCAAGGCGAGAAATCCGAGATAGGCCGCAAGAGCCTGTGAGCCATTCGGGTCGAGCGATTTGAATGCAAAACTTTGGGCAAAGTTAAAGGCGAGGAAAGTGATGGATGTCGACGCCGTACTTATCGAGATATTCGTCGGGATCATCAGCCGGCCGAATGGAAAGCCTTTTGTCTTGAGGTAATAGCAATTTGCTAGAGTTTCTGCGGCTGCGACCATTATAGCCTCCGGCCCGCCGTATAGGAGAAACGTTAAGAAAATCAGTGCATCGGAGAAGCTTATCGCAAATTTTGATCGGGGCAAAGCGAGGCTCATCCGGGGACCGATGAGAACTGAAAATGCCAGAACGACAACAAATCCCAGGCTAAATGCTGACATCCCGAGGTTCGCAAAAGCGACCGCGAGGCAAACCAAGCCTATTAGGATCATTATCCCTTTGGCGAGTGTGTGAACCTGTTTCTTCTCCATACAGGTGAGGAATCGAAGGGGACGACCGGACTGAGGAATATGAGGAACGTGGACCGAAGGGACCCGACAAACAAAGTTTAACATTCCCATGTTTTAATTGCTATATAAAACTGCAGCTCTCGGATAGGCGATTGTATACTCATTATCCACTTAGAAACTGTATATCGTGTATCCACCGACTTAAGCTGTTGTTTTCAAACAAGATAACGATCACGTTGCTGCGATATGTATACCTTGTACTCAAAGTTTTCAAGATTCCAAAAAGCGACGTGAGTGAGAGTTATTCGACGGTAAATGATTGTCTTTTAATGGGTTAGCGGGGGGCTGTTGGTTTGGCATGGTCATGGCACGGCACTTGTAATAGAGAGAGACAACGAGGCTGTTAAGCTTCGGAAATTAAAAAAAACCCTTTTGGAGAAAAGACAATGAAAAAAGCAATCACAACATTCGCACTCGCAACCATCATGACCCTTGGAACAACCTTCGCAAACGGCGGCATCATCGTAGCCGGTCGTGCGGACGATTCGAAAAATACTTGCAAAACTCAGACCGAAGGCATCATCGTTGCCGGCTTTGCTGGGATTATCGTAGCTGGCTTCGCCGGTATCATCGTTGCGGGATACGCTGATGCTGAATCGAGAGTTTGTTCGCAGACCGAAAAGCAGACTGAAGGTATCATCGTGGCAGGCCGCGACGGTATCATCGTTGCAGGATAAAAAATAACGTTAGGCTTTCTGACCAAGGGGGGGAAATCGCTCCTCACAGCGAGGTGGCCTTGCCGAGATGATCGGCAAGGCTATTTTCATTTTAAAGGGCCTGTAAAATGATCGGGAGCGAGTTTCCTCAGGTTTTCGACTGAAGCCGGCAAGATCTCGAGCAAGTAATCAACATCTTCAATGTTATTAAACCGGCCAAAGCTGAAGCGGATCGCTCCGCGGGCAAGATCATCTTCTCGGCCGAGGGCTCGAATCACCGGAGAAGGTTCCAGGGAACCTGACGAACACGCCGATCCGGTCGACACGGCGATACCCTGCATGTCGAGATTTATCAATAGACTTTCGCCTTCGATCGAACTGAACGAGATATTCGAAATATTTGGTAAACGGTTTTTGGTGTCGCCATTCAAGGTCGAGCCGGCTACGACGTCACAAACTTTTTTTTCGAGGGAGTTTCGCATCTGTGTCAGGGTGATGGATGACGATCGGAGCTCATCCTTTGCGATCTCGCATGATTTTCCGAAGGCAACGATGTTGGGGACTGATTCCGTTCCGCCGCGACGCTCCCGCTCTTGGTGGCCCCCGATATTTTGAGGGTGCAGCCGAACGCCGCGTCGTACATAAAGAGCACCGATGCCTTTCGGGGCGTAGATCTTGTGCGCGGATATCGAAAGCATGTCGCAGCCTATGGCTTCGACGTCTACCTCCATCTTGCCAGCGGCCTGTACCGCGTCCGTGTGAAACCAGATCTTTTTCCCAGTTTCTCTAAGGCTTCGAGTTAGATTTGCGATCTCAACGATTGGCTGAATTGTACCTATCTCGTTATTTGCGGTCATGACGGAGATCAAGACCGTTTCGTCCGTGATTGCGGCTTCAACGTCCTGGATTCGGACTATCCCGTTCTCGTAGACGGGAAGATATGTGACGGAATAGCCATGTTTTTCGAGATCTTCGCAAACACCTTTTACCGCCGAATGTTCGATCGCAGACGTAATGATGTGGCGTCCGTATTTGTTATTGGATTCGAGTAATCCGCGAATCGCAAGATTGTTAGATTCGGTTCCGCCCGATGTGAAGACGATCTCGTTAGGTCGAGCATTCAAGAGGTCGGCGACCTGATGGCGTGCCTTATCGACGGCTCCGCGGGCCTCCTGGCCAAAAAAATGGATGCTCGAAGCATTGCCAAATTTACCGGCCAGATACGGCATCATCTCCTCGACCACCCGCGGGTCAACTGGAGTCGTTGCACTGTTATCGAAGTAAATTCGGCGAAACATATCAGTTATTCTAGCGTTTTTTACTGTTATTGGCAGATAAGTTTGCACTGAGATCAATCACTTTTCAGTACTTGACCGAATTACCAGACGACGACGCCTTCAGCGTTGCCCAAACAAGGGTAAATAAGATAAATTGGTACATGTCTTATTATGCCTGCATCTAAATAACTGGAGATGTGGGAGAAGGATAAAAAATGGATTTTGCTACTAAAGAAATTTTTAAAAGATACGCGAGTATCGTGGTCGGGCGGCCTATTTCGCCTGTTTTCTTAAATATTCTTGTCACAAGTGTCTGCGATATGCGGTGCACCCACTGTTTTTTTACTGAGGAGCTCGACGATCGTCCACGCAAAAAACTCCAAATGAAGACGGACGAGATCGCAAAGATATCGGAAACGCTTGGCGGAAACCTGGGTGTTTTGGTTTTGGCTGGCGGTGAGCCGTTTACTCGTAAGGACCTGCCAGAGATCGTTCGTGCCTTTTACGAAAACAATAAACTGGACTCAGTCTATCTGATGTCGAACGGGCAGATCCATCCGCGAATATTTCCGGATGTGGCCCGTATCATGGACGAATGCCCGAAATTGAACGTGTCGGTTGCTCTGGGTATCGATGGCATGAAGGACGCTCATGAGAAGATCCGCCGGAAAGAAGGGAGTTGGGACAAGGCGATCCACACGGCCCGGACGCTACAGCAGATGAAAAAGGAGCAGTATTCGCAACTCGACATTCAGACGTGTACCTGCGTGATGCATTCGAATGAGGACACGATATTTGATTGGTACGATTTCCTTAAGTACGACCTCAAACCGGATAAAGTAAATATCAATTACATCCGCCCACCATCGGCCGATCCGATCGAGCTACAATTCGACCACGACCGTTATGGCCAGCTCGCGAATATGATCCTTGAGGACACGAAAAGCGCCGCCCTCAAGAACAATTACGGTGGAAAGTCAGGCTTTTTTAAGGCTGCGGTCGACATCTACATGCACGACCTGATCGCAAAAACCAAGGAAGAGAATAAGGCACAGCTCAAGTGTTATGCTGGCAGCGCCGGTGCAGTGATCTACGACAACGGTGCTCTTTCCTCATGTGAAACCAAATCGGACGTCCTTAATCTCCGGGATTACGACTGGGACTTTCAGGCGGCATGGAATACGGAGATGATGAACGAACGTCGGAAAGAGGCAGGAGCTGGCTGTTTTTGCACGCACGAATCGAATTGCTTCTATCCGTCTCTGCCATTTAATGCCGGTCATTTGGTAAAGATCAAAAAGCTTGAGAGCCAGATGAAAAAGGCCTCAAAGCAGGCCGGATTTCTTGCAGCAAAGGACATTGCATTGAAGGCCTAGATTTTTGGTCACATTTCTATGCAACGAAATACACCTAAAATCCTGATCATTTCCTCGGATACCGGCGGCGGACATCGATCCGCCGCTGCTGCAATTTCCGAGGGCCTTGAGAAGTTTTGGATGGGCGAATCGGCTGTGGTTCGGACGATCAAGGCCGTAGAAGAATCGCATCATATTACTGAGAAATTGGTCAGTGTCTACAATTGGGTGCTTCGTCATAAACAGGGATGGATGAAGTACCTTTACTGGGCGATGAATAAGATCCGGCCCGAGACACGAGCTTTTTTTCATAAGCGATGCATCGGCTATGTTCGGGAACAGTTTGAAAAATGGTGTCCACATGTTGTCGTAAGTGTTCATCCGCTGACCCAACACATCTTTGCCAAAATCCTTAAGGAACTTAATCTATCAGATCAAGTTCCGCTCGTAACTGTTGTAACAGATCCCTGTTACGGTTTCTGGAAAGCGTGGGCCTGCGATGATGTATCGCTTTACCTGGTCGCTAACGATGACGCGCGGGACCAGTTGCTCGATTACGGCATATCGCCAGAAAAGATCAAAGTTTCAGGAATGCCTGTCGATCCGAAATTTCACGAGGTTGACGAGAAAGTTGCTCAAAGTGCACGGCGGGTCTACGGGCTAGATCCCGATAAGTTTACCGTTTTCGTTAATGCCGGATGGATCGGCGGCGGCAATATTCCACAGATCTTCAAAGAACTCGTTCGGGGCGAGTTGGATGTTCAAGCAATCTTTTTAGCGGGCAAGAATGAGGAACTTCGTTTAGAGGCGGAAGCGTTAGCTCGTCATGCAAAGTTCCCGGTTAAGGTGATCGGCTATTCGAATGAGATCGAAAAGTTAATGCAATCGGCTAATGTGATGGTGTCAAAACTTGGCGGCCTGACCACATTTGAGGCTCTTGCGTGTCGTTTACCGATCATCGCCGACGCAACCACGCCGCCAATGCCGCAAGAGGCCGGGACTGTCAGGCTGATCGAGCGGCGCGGTGCCGGCATCCTCCTCCACCGTTCATCGGATATCGTACCGACGATCCGCAATTTGCTTTTAGACAACGGAGAATATTCACGGATGAAGGCGGCGACCTTCGGAATGACCATGCCGAATTCGACGGACCAGATCATCAAGGAAATCAATGCGTTGCTGCCGCTTCAGTTTTCTGCCGCAAGAGCAGCGGCCTGATTTTGTGATACAAGCGCTTGTCAGGTACGTTCAATTTCATTACCCTTTTCTATTGGATATCAACGCTTTACGGTTACGGAGAATTAAGGTTTGAGTCTCTTACTAGAAGGAAAGCGTGCGTTTGTCTCAGGCGGAACGCGCGGTATCGGGGCTGCCATTTGCGAGGTGTTTGCTCGTGAAGGGGCGGACGTTGCATTCAATTACCATAGTCGCGATGACCTCGCCCTTGAGGTAAAGGCTAAGATCGAGGCCCACGGCCGTCGTGCACTTGGTTTTAAGGTCTCGGTAACCGACCGATACGGCATGAAGCACGTTGCTCGTGAGATCAAGGACGCTTGGGGCCCGATCAATATTTTGATCAACAATGCCGCGGTGAATAAGGGTGACAACTTTGCGACAACGACCGACAAAAGCTGGGATTGGGTCGTCGATACCAATGTCGGAAGTCTCTTTGCGGTCACCAAGCCATTCTACAAACAGATGATCCGCGAGCGAATCGGTTCGATACTTAATATTACGTCGGTTGGAGCCATCCGCAGTTTGCCGACATCGGTTCATTACGCCACGTCAAAGGCCGCGATGATCGGATTTACAAAGTGTCTTTCGCGGGAAGCCGCGAATTTCGGTATTTCGGTGAACGCCATTGCGGCAGGGATCTTCGACACCGATCTCGGTAACACTTTGCCTGAACGGCTTCTCCAAATGCATGATTTCTGGGTCTCAAAGGGAAGACTTGGGCAACCAGCCGAACTCGCCGAATATGCCGCCTTTATGGTCAGCGATCGCAACAGCTTTATGAACGGTGAAGTCGTCATCGTCGACGGCGGTGCGATCACCTAAGATCCGACCATCTCAAATCTCATGAAAAGACTGCTCGAATGCGTGCCTAATTTTAGCGAAGGCCGCGATTTGTTCGTCATTAAACAGATCACGGACGAGATCGAGAGGATCGATGGTGTCACGCTCTTGGATGGTGACCCGGGCGTTTCGACCAACCGGACTGTAGTAACTTTTGTCGGGACACCGGACGAAGTTGTCGAAGCGGCATTTCAGGCAGTAAAAAAAGCAAGTGAATTGATCGACATGCGCCGCCACTCGGGCGACCATCCCCGTTTTGGCGCCACCGATGTCTGTCCGCTGGTGCCTATCGCCGGCGTTTCGATGGAGGAGGCCGCTGAATACGCCCGCGGGCTTGGCCAACGGTTGGGAAACGAACTGGGAATTCCGGTCTACCTTTACGAAAATGCTGCAACAGAAGAGAAGCGCAGAAATCTTGCTAATTGCCGAGCAGGCGAATACGAAGGTTTAACGGATAAGATCGCGAGCTACGATTGGAGGCCCGACTTTGGGCCGACCGAATTTAACGAGGGAGTTGCCCGTTCGGGAGCGACCGCCGTCGGTGCCCGTGATTTCCTGATCGCGGTAAATTTCAACCTGAACACCACCTCAACTCGCCGGGCAAACGCAATTGCTTACGATGTTCGCGAAAAAGGTCGGCCCCTGCGCGAGGGCAATCCTATCACCGGTAAGGTCATTCATGACGAAAACGGCGAGCCCGTGATGAAACCCGGTACGCTAAAGGGAACTAAGGCGATCGGCTGGTATATTGCGGAATACGGCGTGGCGCAGGTGTCGATGAATATCACGGACCTGTCTCAAACCCCATTACACGCTGCTTTTGACGAGGTCAGCGAAAAGGCTTCGGCTCGCGGTGTTCGCGTAACGGGCCTTGAAATAGTCGGCCTGGTCCCGAAGAAGGCGATAATCGATGCCGGTAAATATTATTTAACGAAACAGCGTCGTTCGCTTGGCGTTTCCGAGGCCGAGATCATCAAGATTGCGATCAGATCAATGGGCCTCGACGATCTAAAGCCGTTTATCCCGGAAGAAAAGATAATCGAATACGTTTTGGCGAAAACAAGCAAGAAAAAAAGGCTCGTGGATCTGAGCTGTACGGATTTCGCCGATGAGACCGCCTCGGAATCACCTGCTCCGGGCGGCGGGTCGATCGCGGCCTATCTTGGAACGCTCGCCGCGGCGTTGGCGGCAATGGTCGCGAACCTCTCGTCGCATAAGGCTGGATGGGATGATCGATGGGAAGAGTTTTCGAATTGGGCGGTCAAGGCACAGAAGATCAAGGGCGACCTGTTATTACTTGTCGATGAAGATACGATCGCTTTCAATAGGGTGCTGGACGCGTTCGGCATGCCCAAAACGACGCCGCAAGAAAAGGCCGCACGTTCGGTGGCCATTCAGGACGCGACGAAATATGCGACTGACATCCCTTTTAGAACGATGGAGCGTGCCTTCGACACCTTTGAAATAATCAAGGCGATGGTCGAGACAGGAAATCCGAATTCAATAACGGATGCGGCTGTCGGGGCATTATGCGCTCGCTCGTCGGTGATGGGAGCGTATTTGAATGTAAAGATCAATGCGTCCGGCCTTAAAGATAGGTCGTTCGCGGACGACGTGATCAGCAAAGGCTCGGTCATCGAATCGGAAGCGGTTCGGCTTGAGGCCGAGATCTTACAAATCGTCTCGAATAGGATCAAAACACAATGATCCGATTAGATCGATCTTCGATCACTTTTCAAGCCGCTCTTTTGCTCTACTGATAAATATCTTGATCATCTCGCTTATCCGTTTGGTCATCTCATTGCTTATCAGGGTTTCCCCGGCAAGTCCCGCAAGAAAGTGCAGGTCGCGGGCGGAGCGACGTCGGAGTTCGACGACTTGGGAAAAGTGTACGAGCGTCACATCGCGAGCCTTTTCAAGAAAATCGGCCGAGTATCGAAGGAAGTTTTCGGCCTCGGTTCTAAGCGGTGACCATTCGATCCGTTCTTCGCTGTTTTCGGCGAGTTCAAGATCGAATTTCTGCAGTATCTGCCCGACGACCGGTATTTCAGTCTGAACCTTCCAATGTGCCACACCTTTGGCGTCGATGTGAATCTGGCTGACTCCGGGCATTAACTCCGCGAAATTGGTAATATCTGCAAAAAACTCGCGCACCTTTTCGACGCTTGTTTTTAACTCGATATCATCTGTATATCCCGCACGAATAGTAAACATAAGATAAATTAGGATCGCTGTCTGATTCGAGGCCGGATGGGGATTGAATAGCGGCGGTAGATCATAACCCCTTAAACGCTTCCGAGAAGCCAATTAAGATAATAGCTTGTCGGGGCCAGAGTTCAAAAATATGACAACTCGATTTAACAATTCGGAAAGATGTCCGCGATGCGGCGAGTCGAGGCTGGTGACTTGGGCGGAACTCACCGATGAAGAGCGGTTCCTAGCCGAATGCCTGCCAGGATCGGCGGCATACTCATCAGAATCACGAAAACAGCACCGCTTTTGCACGCGGTGCTGGTTCGAGGAAACATCTTCAAAGCACCGGTTAGCGTGATCGCTATCGAGCCGCTCGTACCGTGAAATCGTAAAACGTCAACCCCACCGAACCGCCGGAACCGAGTAGATAAAACCCGTATTCACCGGGTTTTAGCAGCTTTCGCGGCGTGATCTTGAATACACCGTCTGCGACCTTTTCATAGGAAAACTCGACGATGTTGTCATCATGGACCCCGGTCTTTGAACCAAATGCATCTGAGCGGCCCATAGTTACCTCCCGGGCCTTACCCTTGAGACTGAATTTTACAAGCTGAAATTGATTGACCGACGCCGGAAAATACTTGACGGCCTGCATCGTACGGTCCTTTTCATTTAGATAAAAGTAGAACGTGGGCTGCGACTCCGTCAATTCAAAATTTGATGTCACGCCCGGTATCCGTGCTTTATTTTTCGTGGGAAAGATCCCATAACTGATCGAATTGGTGAACGTTCCTCCGGTGCGGTTTTGGGTCGAAACGCTCGGCTCCATCTCCGTCATTTTTCGCTTGCCGTCATGCTCGGAATAGATATAGATCCCGACGTCGTGACGTGTCTGCGGGTCATTTTGATCCCAGCTTTCGCTTAACGCACCGGGCGAAGGTAAAACTTGCTGGGTCTGTGTCTGTGTGAGCGGCGGTCGGTATTGTCACTGTAGCCCTGCATCGCCTGTAGAATGTCGTCGTTCAGTCCCGCCTGTTTTAGGCGGATAAGCTGGTTAGTCGAAAGATCGAAGTTCGCCCGCGATGTGCGGATCTTGTTAACGATGACTGTTGTGCTAAGGCCCGCGTTGAGCATGGCAATGACCTCGTCATTGGTCAGCGTCTCGACCTTTCCCTGGGCACTGATCGTTCCGACCCAACTAAACAGGGCAAGAAAAGTAAAAAGCGAAAAACTAATAAAGATAGACGATCTCTTCATTTAACGTCACTCCTAATTTTAAGTTTCGTCGGATAAAGCCTAATTTCTTAGAGATATTCCGCCTGAAAAGGTTTGCTGCTTTTTTTAGTTGTGTTTCTGGATCGATGCCTAACAAAAGCCAAAGGCCGGTTGGCAGGAAAGACAGAGACCTCGAAAATAATAGAGTCTTATTTTGCTGTACCGGATGGTGCGAGGCGACCGAACAACTTTAAGTTAAAAAAAGGATGACCGGCGTTTAAGCCCGGTCATCCACAATGGCAGCATCACCTGCCGAACTGCAACCGAAGCTGCATTACACTTGTGAGAGGCGCCTGTAAGAACTAAGATGAACTGGGTAAGAGACGTTGTGGGCCGCCCTTTCGCTCGCCCTTCTAATTACAGAACCAATATTAGTCTACGTGCTGCTGTGCGTATCGTCCGTGCGGTGGGGCACATACGAAAGTTTTTTTGACACGCTGCTTATCGGATCTGAAGGGCGGCAGCTCACGGAGCGTAGACGAACAAGTCAAATATGACCGATACAAAGCACGGAGCACTTCAAAATAAACTCCTCGCGGCCTTACCCGAGATCGAATTCGAGAATATCTTGTCAAAGTTAGAACCGATCGATCTCAAAGTGAATGAAGTCCTATGGGAAATGGACGAAAAACGTGAGTTTGTCTATTTCCCGACCACAGCGATGATCTGTTTGATCTATGAATCCCAAGAAGGAGTCTCGGTCGAGGTCGGTATGACCGGCCGACAAGGGATGGTCGGCGTCGTTACCTTTTTCGGGGATGCCAGGATGGCAAAGCGAGCAATTGTTCAGCACGAGGGTGTCGCGTATCGGATGAAGGCAACAGACGTCGAGAAGGAAGTCGCCCGGCGCCCCGATTTTCAGGACATCTGTATGTGCTATACGCAGACGCTGATCGCCCAGATCTCGCAAAGTGCTATTTGCAACCGCCTGCATTCGATCCGTCAACAGTTATGCCGTTATCTTCTCGTTAGCCATGACAATCTGGGAACCAAAAAACTGCAAATGACGCACGATCAGATATCAAACGTCCTCGGCGTTCGTCGCGAAAGTGTCTCGGGTGCCGCCCTTGAGCTCAGCGATGAAGGGTTGATCGAGTATTCCCGTGGAAATATCACGATCCTTGATCTCAAGGGCCTGCGAGCCGTCGTATGCGAATGCTACGCAGCTGTCAACGACCAATACAATCGGATACTCGCTAAATACATCTCAACGCATGATTCATAACGAGCAAACCGACCGCCACGGCCTAAAAAGATGCTCTGTCTCACCGTTTACCACATATTTGCAACAACCTAACGCATTGCGCCTAAAACGATAAGTTAAACCGGTCATCAACTTTGATAGCCCTTCGCTTTCGCTGCTGTCGCGTTTGGACCAGGGCTTCTCCGAATCTGTTCAGCTAGGTCGGGATATAAGTTTCTTATTTCATCCGCGAATAACGTTGCCTCTTGTAGATTGTATGTCCAAATGGGACGCGGTAACCCGCATTCGAATTGAATAGGTGATTGATGGGTCGGTTCCATCTTGAAAGCAGTCTTTAGAACCTTAATAAAGTGCTGCCTGAATAGAGAAGAAGGCTGTTATACTACCTTGTCTTCGCCCAATCTTCGCGGAGAAGTCACTCGATAAACTTTTGATCTATAGGAGAAATTCGATGAAAACGTTGATTTTGATTTGTATGCTTGCCATTGGAGCCTTCGCCCAGACGCCGACAAAAGTATTTGTGGCACCGATGGAGGGAGATTTTGACACCTTTATTACCGCCGCGATCATGGAACGAAAAGTTCCCGTGGTGATAACGACCGACGAAGCAGCGGCCGACTTTGTCATTGTTGGAACCGCGAAGAAGGGTGATAACAAATGGTCGGATACAATTTTTGGTACCGAAAAAGATCGAAATCAGGGTTCGATCAAAGTGTTCAATCCGAAAGATAAGACCATCGTTTTTGCTGCCTCTGCCGGAGATAAGACGGTTTGGTTTGGAGCCTTCAGAAAGGGTGGACAAAAAAAAGTAGCAGAACGGCTAGCAGATCAGCTCAAGGACTACTTCAAGAATAAGAAATAGCTCCACTAGGCCCGTTAGGTTTCGAGCGAATATCGAACGGCAAGGACGTCAAGAGCCCTACGCGAGCGAGCGGAACGTGGCCCGGCCCAACAGGCGTTGATATTCCGTGGTAACGACTGCGTAACATTCGCAGGAGGCCTTCTCGAGTCCAGGCCGATCGATTATGGTCATTGTACCGCGAACGCTTTTGATCAGGTTTCTTCGGACGAGTTTTTGAGTTGCGAGGGTAATCCCCTCGCGGCGAACACCGAGCATATTTGAGATCAGGTCGTGTGTCATGACCAGCGTGTCGGAGTCCAGACGGTCGTGACTGAGCAGGAGCCAGCGGCATAGCTGCTGCTAGACCGAATGGAGTCGGTTGCAGACGGCCGTCTGTGATATCTGGGTTATCAACGCCTGAGTGTAACGGAGCAGCATGTTGTGAAACACGCCGCCGAGCGTAAATTGTTCCTTGAGATCTTTGGAACTCATCCGAAATGCGTCCCCCGCACTCTGAATAATTGCGCGGTTCGGTGTTGTGTTACCGCCCATGAAAAGAGCGATCCCGAGAACACCGTCATTTCCGACAATACCTATCTCGGCGGTTCCGCCGTTTTCCATTACATATAGAAGTGAGACGATCGCCGTCGTCGGGAAATAGACATAATCCAACAGGTCGCCCGATTCATACAGAACCTGGCCAAGTTCGAGTGAAACCTCGGTTAGCATTGACCGGATTTCTCCAAATTCACTCGCCGGCAACTCCTTCAGCAAGTGATTTTTGTAAGCGTCGTCCGAAAGCGCCGTAGATTGCATCGTTTCCCCTTGTTGTGAACCCGGATCAAAGTCAGAAAAAGAAAAGAAGTATTCACAAGGTATACTCCTCTTTGCCGAATAAATAAAGTCTGTGTGCTCTGCCGCACTCCCACAAATTAATTTTTTCAATGTGCGATGGCACACAGACCGACTTCGCAATGGTCGACTACCGTATGCATAAGCCCGAGTCAACCGGATGCAGATGAATGCCGATAGGCCAGAGGCGAATCCTGATTAAGGCTGTCGCTGGCCACAATCAGACTTGCGGACGGCCGTTCGATGTGCATAAATCAGACAAATTTATCTCTTTATGTACTCCAACGCACAGAGACTTTTTTCTCATACGCGTATAAATAGAGAATATGGCAGAGAGTAGTCAAACGGGAAGTAACGCAGTTTGGGCGATCGCAGTGGTAGTTGTTGTAGCGATCATCGCGGCTTTGGTTTATTACAGCGGTGTACTAAAGACCCGCCCCGCAAAGGATATCAATATCAAGGTAACCGCGCCTGCGGCTCCAGCGCCCGCCGCACCGGCAGCTCCTTCGCCTGCACCTTAACAGAAACTATTACGAGGTAAAAAAAGATATGTCAGCCAACGGAAAATGTAGACACGAAATTTGTACTTGTGCAGTCACCGGCGAAGCAGATTATTGCAGCGACCATTGCCGAGAGGCCGAAGAACAGGAGCTTATTGAGATCAAATGCGATTGCCGTTGCCCAACTTGTCTATAAAACAGACAAATTGGCAGCCTGCTGGGCAGGCAGCATTTCTAATTTGGGTTTTTCGTCGCGCAGCAAGAATAACGATAGGACGTTCGTTATTGGTCACAATTGCCGCTTCGAGCGGCAAAGAAGGCGCGTTACGACCTTTTTATTTTAAGACGGAAACGCTCTTCAGTTTTTTCGTCCCGTACTTTGAGCGACCTTATTTCAGATAGACGCTCAATTGGTCATTTTAGATTGGAGGCAGTGTGATAATTCGAAAGATTATAATTTCTTTGATGTTTTCATTATTTGTAACGGCGGGTGCTACTGCGGTTTCCGCACAGTGGCAGGAACTCGGCCAGCGGACCGTTAACTTTAACGCCGATCATGACACGGTCAAAGTGACCTGGAAAAAGGGCACCTTTACCGCTCTCAAGCTCCTTGTTACGAAAGCTCCGGTTCACTTTAGCAAGGTCATTGTGACATTCGGCAACAACGAAAAGCAGGAGATCGCGTGGGACGATATGATGAAGCCCGGCGATGAGGGCCGCCCGATCGACTTGGTCGGCAATACGCGCATTATCAAGAAGGTTGACTTTTGGTATGATACCGAGTCGCTTGGCAAGAAGAAATCCAGGGTGACCCTTTACGGACGTCCGTAATTTGTTGCAATCCTACTACCCTCTTCGAGATTTTGCCAGTGGCGGCGGTCCTGACTGGGCCAGACTTGACACTCGCTCCCCCCAAGCTTTCGCCCTCCCCGAAGGCTTGGGGGGATTTCGACCTTTTGCTCGCAGTAGTGAACTCTAGTCGGTGCATTATCGTGAGCAACAGTGAGAAAAGGTCTGGCTCTGACTCGGACAGATGCTCCATCATTACCTTTGACCGCGGACAGCCCGTTACCTGCTTGAGAGCCCTACGTCCTTCTGAGCCGGATCGGCCGATTCGGTCTTTTGTTGGTTGCCGTGTGGACTCGATCCCCGCTTGATAAAGGAGACTCATAGCCACCTCTACTCTTCACCAATTCGATGGACTCTATCGTTTCTCTTAATTTCCTAAACCCAAGAAAACCGCTCCAGTTAGCCGGTACTATTAGCGAACCATCTTTTTCAGCTTTGCCGCTTTTTGAAGGGAAGCGACCCATGAAAAGTGCCACGCACCCCAGCCACCGCGCTGTCCAGCTTCTTTTTCTCAATGTGCGAAGGCACACAGACCAGCTTTGCAAAGGTCGACTATCGTATGCCTAAGCCCGAGTTAACCGGATGCAGATGAACGCCGCTACAGACTCGCGTTCAGATAAATCTCATTTATTATTCGCATCCGGTTGGCCGTGGCTTAAAAGTTATTGGTTGATGAGTCGTTCCGGAGGATTTAGATCTATGAAGCTGATCCAGTTTTCGATCTACTACTGCAAACTGTACGCAAACATTCTTCTGCGGCGATCGCACACAACGCTCCCGCTCGATGTCAATTGGCAGTGGAATTATTGGCAGCGAAAGATCCAAAACCAACCGCGGCCACGGCTTGGAGGTGTGTAATGAAAATGATGTCTTTTATCGTGGACTATTCGCATTTGATATTTTCGGTCATCCTTGGGCGGCGTGAGACGAGCTACCCGATCGGAGACTGTTTCGGACACTTATTTATAGAAAGGAGCAATTAAATGAGCTGGTGCGAAGATACTCTTGAAACGATCGAAGCCGAATCCTGCTGTACCCCGGAGGACTCGGCGCACGATGCCGCCGTGGCAATGAAGACCAGCGGCCGTGCGTGTTCGCCCGTTGTCGAAGACATGCTGAGCCTTAAATTGGTTGGCGTCATTACCGCTCAAAATATCAGTCGACATGTAGCTGCAGAAAACCTCAGAGCCTCAGATGTCAGGGTGAAAGATATAATGGAACCCATCTGGGCATGCTGCAAAACGAACGAATCGATGGAAGCCGCCGGCCAGAAAATGCGGGACCATCGAGCCTTGAGCCTGCCCGTTATGAGCAGAGCTGGCAGCTGTTGCGGGACGGTTAGTTCACAAGATCTATGCTTCGAAACAGAAGTGTCTGCTGTTAGTGTCTAGGTCGATCCGATAGACGATGAGCAAAGAAAAGGAGCGGGCACAGGCCCACCCCTTTTCTTTTTCGATATGCACCACAATATTAGTAGATCCTGACATTACAAATGCAAATTCAAGTAATTCCCGACGTTCCTGAGCAAAGGGTGAGACAAAAGAAGGGATGACCGGCGCTTAAACCGATCATCCCCGAATAGCAGCATCACCTGCCAATAAGCAACCGAAGCTGCTTCCCCTTGTTAATGATCCGGCAAATGTGAAGCTGTACCTTGTGCTAGGTGTTAACCTAGCTCGATGTTCAACCCCGCATTTTGGTGCCGGACTATTTAAGAATCTACAGTTATTCGGAACTGCATTTTGTGCGTTGCCGCACATTAAGGGCATTTATTTTCGAGAACCGCTAAAAACACCGCGAGGTGCGGGAACGCACATACACAGCCGATGCATCGTTATACAGTTAGTTTGATATTTTTTCACGTGCTAGCGAACGCAAAAGGATAACTATGATTCCCAACGACTACATCGAATCCATCGGAACGAAAAACCAATTGCTGGCTGGACTGCCTCCGGGCGAGTTGGAGCGGATGCTTCCAAAAATGGAGCCGGCGGCTTTGGTTTACGATACAAACATTTATGAGGTAAACGACACGATACGTGACGTATATTTTCCAGACAGCGGCATAATTTCACTACTCGCCGCCATCGATGAACGCTCAACGATCGAGGTCGGGATCGTCGGCCGCGAGGGAATGGTCGGCCTGCCGGTTTTTCTCGGCGTTAAGATCTCGCGGGTGCTTGCCGTCGTTCAGGGTCCGGGCAGAGCTATGAAGATGAAGGCTGGCGATTTCGAGTCGGAATGTGCTCGGGGCGGCGAGCTGGCCGCCATTCTCCGAAGGTTTTCCAATTCGATGATGGTCCAGATCTCGCAGTCGGCGGTGTGTTTTCGTTTTCATGTGATCGAACAGCGACTGGCGAGGTGGTTACTAATGACTGGCGACCGGATGGAAAAGGACGACTTTAAGATGACACAGGAATTCCTGTCGAACATGCTCGGCGTTCGCCGCGAGGCCGTCAACCGGGCAGCTAAATCGCTCGAGAAGCAGGGGCTGGTAGCTAACAGCCGCGGCGGTGTCGAAATACTTGATCGGCTCGGCCTGGAGGCGGCGTCCTGCGTTTGCTATTCAGTGGTCCGGGAGGAGGAAGAGCGAGTAATTGCGGCGTCACAAGCTACCGGAGGATAAAGCAGACGGCTCGCGATCATATTCACGGTCCTTTTTTGCTTCAATTTGCCGGAGGATGAGCTGCGTCGGCCTCGGGTAGCCCCGCAGAGACCAATTACACCAAGCCGAACGCACGGGAAATTCGAACGACTAGGTGCGGTAACACACGGAAGTATCAGCGTCGATAGAACATACTCGGGGTACGTCAGCGAATGCACGAAAGACGGGCGTTTGGGGGACGTTCTAACGAAATCATTCAGATAGAGAGGAAACATACAAAATGTCAGAAGAGTACAAATACGAAAACCGTGAAAACAGAGGTGGAAGAATGTCCGTAAACCTGAAAGAGGGTCTAACGTTCATCGGAGTTGGTGCTGCCGTGGGAGCCATCCTTGCGTTACTTTTCGCTCCGAAATCCGGGGTTGAATTGCGGTCCGATATTGTGGACGTCAGCCGCAAAGGATTGGACGCGACTGTCGATAAAGCAACGAACCTAAGAGATGCGTCCACCAGGGCTGTCGATGCTATAAAGGAAAAAGCTGCAACGATCTATGACTTTGCCACCGAAAAACTTAATGGCGGAACCGAGGCCGTGACCTCGGCCATAACCTCAACGACTGAGGCTATCAGTGATACCATCGAACGAACGCAAACTAGTTCGGGTAAAAATTGATTCAACCAGGCCTAACGGGCTCCAAGCGTCTTCGATCGTGTAGGTGATTCAGCAGGGTTTGTAGAACACCGTTGGTCGGATTCTAAAGGTCGATATCTATATGAGGATGATCGACCAAACGCGCAAGTTTGAACCAAGGTTATTTGCCAACTATCCTTTCAAATACCGCCCGGACGGCCAGTCGTTGAAACGTCAGAGCTTCCAGGAGCGATTGGACCGAGGCGAATTTCATGCGGGTTGCGATGGTTTCGATGGCGGTTCGGTTGCCGAGAGGGACACGGGTTGTTCGCCCGACGGTGAGGCGGAGCGTGTGATCGAGGGTGGACAGAAATTCGTAGCTGGCGGAGAGTTCCGCGAAGTCTGATTCCGTCAGAGAGCCGCGGGATCGGAGTTGGGTCAGCATGGAACTTGTGGATCGATCGTCTGGGTTGTCCGCGACGCTGTCGCGGAGCTGTAGGAAACGCATTGCAAAGTAAATATCGAGCATTCCGCCTTCGCCGTATTTGATGTCGATTTCGCTGCCTCGGGGTGAGCGGGCCCTTTGTTTTTCGAGAGCGAGGCGGACTCGGCGGGTTTCGTCTCTTAGCTCGTTCGGGGCTAGGTTCGTCGCCCGTGAGTGGATGATGCGGCGGCTTTCTGTTTCAATGGTATTTCCCCGATCAGATTCTCCGCCGACTGCCCGCAGCTTCACAAACGCAAGCATTTCCCAAACGACAGCCGTCTCCCGCATATATCCGAGAAACGCTTCGGACGAGATGGTGCTTAAGCCTTTCGATCCGTATGGCCGGAGTCGTAGATCGACGCGATACAGATTGCCGTCACGGGTCATCGACGACAAAGAACTGACGAAAAGCTCGGCTGCACGGCTATAGTATTCGGAGTGTGTCTCCCCGGTCGGAATGGGTTTGGTGTCATCGAATACGAGTATCAGGTCAAGATCGGACCCGTAATCCAGTCCTCGTCCGCCGAGCTTTCCGAGAGCAAGGACCGCAAGGTCCAGCGGGCAGTCGTTGATATTGAGTTTTGCACCGATCTCGTCACGAACGCATTTCAGAGCTGCGGCGATCGAGGCCTCCGCCAAAAGTGTCTGCAAACGCCTCGCTTCGCCGATCGTTATCCGCTCAAACAGATCGAGAACGACTATCTCCAGCAGGAATCGCGACCACAGCCTTCGCATTGCCGAAAGACGAGCCCCAAAGGCAGGAGTTTTTTCGACCGCAGCGAGCATGCTTTGCATGTAATCATGCTCAGTTCCAGTTTTGTCCGGGTCCGGCAGCTCGTTTGCAAGGTGTGGATTTGCAGCGAGCATTGCCGCAAAATGTGGTGAGAGGTTCGTCAGCCGATCGAGCAGAGCAACATTTTTTGCCGTTGGTCTGAATCGAAACTCGGACTTTTCGATCGAATCGAGAATATGCGAGCGAGCCCGTTCTTGGGACGATGGCGTGTCGGCGGCGGTGGTTTCTGGCTCTGACTCGGTTGATGCCGGCTCGCCAAAGACACTTGAAAATATTCGGTTTACGTTGCCCGTGTGTTGCTCAAGGCGGGCTTCGAAATCGCCGATCGATGGAAACATCACTCGTTTAGCGACGACATCCCGCTTTTCTGCGTTATCGGGTACAACGTGCGTTTGTAGGCCGTTCTCCATCTGCAGAACATGCTCGGTCCGCCGCAGGAATTCGTATGCCGAGGACAGGTCGGTCAAGTCGGTATCGCCCAAATGATGCCGGTCAGCAAGCCGCGCAAGACTTACCAGGGTATGCGGGCTTCGCACCCAACGGTCATCGCCGCCATACGCGAGTTGCAAAGCCTGCGCAAGAAATTCGATCTCGCGAATGCCGCCCCGACCGAGCTTTACATCATATCCGCGACGGTTTACGTTCTCGAGGTTGATCTGCTCCTTAGATCGCCGGACGTTCGCGAGAGCGGAATCGACGGTCTCGGTAGTAGAAAACACGACATTTTCGATCTGGGCAAAAAATTCCCTGAACAGGCTGACTTCGCCCGCGCAGCCGCGCGATCTGATCATCACTTGACGTTCCCAATCGCGGGCTTCGGTCTCGTAATAGCGAACGGTATCCGATACTGACATTGCAAGAGCACCGAGACTTCCGTGAGGCCTGAGCCGAAGGTCGACTCGATAGGCAGCTCCTTCGCCCGCCGACTGGCCGATGAGTTTCGTCGCAAACTCGACAAGTTTTACGAAGTATTCGCGGTTGGTGACGCTTCCGCGGGTGCCGGATCCGGACGTCTTACCGTCTTTTGAATAGAGAAAGATCAGGTCGATGTCGGATGAATAGTTAAGCTCGCATGAGCCTAGTTTGCCGAGGGCGGCGACGCAAATATGAGACGGGACAGAACGGCCCTTTTCGTCCGTTTGCTGCGGGCTCCCGAATCGATTGTCCATTTCACGCCGAGCAAGGTCGAGGGCCGATTCCAATATTGCGTCAGCTAGATTTGAGATCTCCTCGGTGACTTCCGAAACGGTCGCGAGGCGTCGAATGTCACGGAGATAGATCCGGAGCAGTTCTCGGCGCCTGAAACGGGCAAAGAGGGTTTGTGCATCCAATTGCGAATTGGTCAATGAAAATCGGGCGAGTGACTCGAGCAGGTCCTCCTTTCGGCGGATGCCGTATTCACTCCGCTTGCGGTTGAGCCACCAAATATAGTCAGGGTTCTGAAGGAGCGTTGCGGCTAGGAGGGGACTGAACGAAACGAGCGTCAGGACGTCTGAAAACAGGCCCTCTTTCGACTGAAGTTTGGCCCGGTGGGTTGGATGCTCTCTGGTCAGCTGATCGAGAAAACGACGGGCTGCCTCAGGGTCGGGCAGGTCATGGATCAGGAATTCATCTCTGTTCATTTGCGAAATCGAATTGTATCAATTCCATACTTTTTTATCTTGTAGCCGAGGATGCGTTCGGTCGAATCGAGAGTTTTCGCCGCTTTGGCGACGTTTCCTCGCGTGGATTTGAGTGTGTCCTGGATGATGTCTCTCTCGAATGCTTCGACCGCGTTTGTGAGCGTGAATCGAGTTTCCGTCCCGCTGACCTCGGCGGTCTGCAGCGTCGGCGGCAAGTGATGGCCGTGAATAACGTTCGAATCGCAAACGAGTACGGCCCGCTCGATGACATTTTCAAGTTCCCGAACGTTTCCGGGAAAATGGTATGCCGTCAGCATATCGATCGCCGGCGTCGAGATTCGTCGGACGTGTTTCTGATGCTCACGCTCATATTTTTCCAAAAAATGCTCGGCGAGGAGAAGAATGTCGGACTTGCGTTCTCGAAGCGGCGGAAGAAAGATCGTGAAAACATTGAGACGGTTAAACAGGTCGTCACGGAAAGTTCCATCAGCGATCGCTGTTTCGAGGTCCTTGTTTGTTGCGGTCACAAGCCGGACGTTGGCTTTGATAGTTTCGGTTCCGCCGAGACGCTCGAATTCGCGTTCCTGAAGGACACGCAGCAGTTTGACCTGGGTTTGGAGGGGCAAGTCGCCGATCTCGTCGAGAACTAGCGTCCCGCCGTCCGCTAGTTCGAAACGTCCTTTTTTCTGCGACGCGGCACCCGTAAATGCTCCCCGTTCGTAGCCGAAAAGCTCGCTTTCGATCAACGTTTCCGGCAAGGCTGCACAATTGACTTTGACGAGCGGTCGTTTTGACCGGAGGCTGTTGTAATGGATCGCGTTGGCGATCAGCTCCTTACCCGTGCCGCTCTCACCTCGTAGCAGGACCGTCGCGTTTGAGCGGGCAACCTGGGCGACCTGATCGTAAACTTGACGCATCGGACTAGAATTGCCAATAAGATGGCTGAATTCGTACTTTTCCCTGAGTTCCTGTTTGAGGTGAGAGTTTTCTTCAATTAGTTTACGGCTTTCTTCATTCACGGTGCGCTCTACGCGCATCGCCTGAGCGATTAGTCCGGCCATAACCCGCATGAGTTTGATGACGCTTTCTTCCTGAACCCTCGCGGTTGCACCAAAACCGATGGCGAGCATGCCGACCACCGATCCGCGAACAACGACCGGGACCGCAATGAGCATTTTTGTTCCGGTACCGAATGACAGGAATTGAAGTATGGCGTCGGCACCGAGGTCGTCGATGACAAAAGGCGTTGACGCATTAAACATCTTCCACAAATTGCTCTTTGAGATGCGCGTCTCCAATCGACGAAAATCCGCCGCACCGATGCCGTGAGAGGCCAGGATATCGGCAATATCGCCGTCGCCGCCACGGCGGGCAAGAAATGCGATACTACCCGAAAAAGCCTGGGCCAGGTTCTCAACCACCGTTGCTCCGCCCGCGCGGATGCCGTCCGCGTCCGCGAGCGAGCTGGAGGCCCGTGCAATGAAATCGACCTGATCAACCTTCATAATCCGACAGAAATGTAGGAATTATATTTAAGCATTTATACATGAACATTAATATTAGCCTTTGAAAACCTTGGTAGTGTAATCGAACATCCGCGATTGGCACGAAAGTGTAAGATGTGTCGTCGAATAAGTCTGGTGAAAGCGGAGCAAGTTTGAAGCTTGCTCCGCTTCTTTTTTAGCGGCCCAAACGGCCCTTCCGGTTTTACGATACAATTTCAACGTGTTGACACGCGTCGAGATAAAAGTAAAAGCCGAGCAAAACAAGATGCGTCTTGAGGATCTTCTGCTCGGATATTTTGGCAGTCTTAGCAAGATGTATCTCCGTGATCTGGTTAAAACCGCACGGTGTGAGGTCAACGGACGCCATGAAAATATTGGCTATAAGCTTCGTCCAAACGATTTCATCGAGATCAGCGTTGATAATTCCCGCGGAACATCGATGCGGCCGGAAGATATTCCGCTAGATATCGTTTTTGAAGATGACGAGATCATTGTCATCAACAAGCCCGCGGGAATGCTCGTCCATCCGTCGCACCGCGAGAACAGCGGGACGATGCTGAATGGACTGGTCTTCTATCTCAACCGCAATACCGCAGCGTCAACTGGTTTTGTGCCGATCATTCGACCGGGCCTCCCTCATCGTCTGGACAAGGAAACATCGGGCCTGATAGTCATTACAAAAACCGCGAGAGCCCATCGAATAATGTCCGCCCAATTCATGAAGAAACGGATCGAAAAACGTTATCTGGCTCTCGTCGAAGGAATTGTTTCCGACGAAGCAGGTACGATCGAGGCTCCGATCGGACGATTTGCAGAATTGAAGTTTTGGGGTGTGAAAGAGGATGGCAAGCTCTCCGAGGCCCGGTTTCGGGTTCGACAGCGGTTCGCCGATTCTACATTGCTTGAGCTCGAACCGGTAACAGGACGAACTAACCAGCTTCGCATACATTGCGAACTCATTGGACATCCGATAATCGGCGACACACAACGCGGCGGTCGGGTGTTTGGCAGGCTATGCCTTCATGCTTATGCCCTCGCGTTTTTGCATCCGTCAAAAAATGAACGGGTGTCTTTGGAGATAAACGCTCCGAAGGAATTCCGCTGATCAGCGATCGTCATCCCAATAACTTCCAACCTCTTTTGCCAACGTAATACGCCTGTTCGTTCGGCGGTTAGGGGCAAAAAAGGTATCAAGCATCACGGGCTTTTTCCTCGTCCTCATCAGAAAATTCATTATGGAGTTGAACGGGCTGAGTCTTCTTTCGCAGTCGGATGTTGAGGGTCTCTACAAATACAGCAAAGGCCATCGCGAAATAGACATAGCCTTTTGGAATGTGGAATTCGAGGCCTTCGGCGATCAGCGTAGTGCCGATAAGGAGCAGGAAAGAAAGGGCAAGCATTTTGATCGTGGGATGTCGCTGGACAAATGCACCGATCGATCCCGCAAAGAGCATCATTGCGATGATCGAAACGATCACCGCCGCGATCATGATCCAGACGTTGTCGACCATCCCGATCGCGGTGATCACGGAATCGAGCGAGAACACGATGTCGAG